>JADHVR010000055.1 GCA_016783885.1 Bacteroidales bacterium | reverse complement strand
CATCAAATATTACATATAGCGGAATTAACCAGGCGGATATAAAATATATCGGGACAGATATCAGGTATATTAGAACACACCCACCTCAACTGAGTATTAAAGGAACTTACTTTTTCGGTTCAACACTGTTTTATATTTTGCTGATTGCGCCCGTATTGCTGTTTATTCTATTCACTATCATATGGAAAAAAGAATTGAAGAAAAGAAGCAACATTGCTTTGATGCGAAACCGGAAAGCAACTAAAATTGCACATAAGCGCCTCAAAACAGCCCAGACATTTTTGAAAGAAAACAAAAAAGATGATTTTTACGTGGAGGCCTCACAGGCGCTTTGGGGATATCTTAGCGATAAATGCAGTATTCCGCTGGCAAATCTTTCAATGGAAACGGTAAACGAAACACTTACAAAAAAGGAAGTTAAGGAAGAAATTATAAAACAATTTATCGATACTTTGAATAATTGTGAGTTTGCGAGGTTTGCACCGGGCGAAAACGCTTCAACCATGGAAAATATTTATAATGAAGCGGTAAATATGATTAGTTTAATGGAAAGCGAGCTGAAATAATGAAATTAGAAAAACAATTTTCAGAAATAAGGGACTTGATAAGGCAAGCAAAATAAAAATGGAAAGAATTCTATATATATTAATTTTTTATATAGTTGTTCAACAGGCTTTTGCAGTTGAAACCGATACATTATTCTTTAGAGCTAATAACGAATACTCAAAAGAGCTTTACACTAATGCGGTTGAGCATTACTTACAAATTATCGATCAGGGATATGAATCGGCGGAGTTGTATTTTAACCTTGGAAACGCATACTTTAAACTGGACGATATTCCCTCAGCTATCCTGTATTATGAAAAAGCCAGGAAACTCGATCCGAATGATGAAGATATTAATTTTAACCTGAATGTTGCCAACACTAAAATTGCAGATAAAATTGAACCTATACCTGAATTGTTTTTCCAGAGATGGTGGAGGTCTGTTTACAACCTGTTTGGCGCCAATGTGTGGGCTAAAATCAGTGTTGTAGGTTTTATTCTGTTTTTTATTTTGCTATCCTTTTATTTATTATCAAACTTTTTGGTGGTACGTAAAGTGGCATTTTATACAGGAGTTATAATTTTCTTTTTTACCCTATTTACTTTTATAGTTGCTTACCAGAAGTATAATATTATTAAACATCAGAAAGAAGCCATAGTATTCACACCCACAATTACCGTAAAAAGCTCTCCTAATCTGAACAGCGTGGATTTATTTGTGATTCATGAAGGGTCCAAAGTAAAGATAATCGAGGAAGTAGGCGGATGGTATGAAATAAGAATTGCCAATGGAAGCGTGGGCTGGTTGCCGGCTTCTTCTTTGAAAACTATCTGAATAAAAAAATATTTATTCAAAACCTTAAAGAACCTTTTACAAGGAACAGTTATGAAATATAAAGATCCATTTGATTCAGTATTGCCTGCTTCTGAATGGGAGGCTCTAAAATGTATATAATAATATACTTTATCAGATACGGAATTACCTTCGCCTATGCCTTTTTCAATGTAAAACCAAATGTAGATCCTACTCCGGGTGTGCTTCTTACATTTATAGTTTGATGATGTGCTTCGATGATATGTTTTACAATAGAAAGTCCAAGTCCTGAACCACCCTGTTCGCGTGAACGTCCTTTGTCAACCCTGTAAAATCGTTCAAAAATCCTGGGTAAATGATTATGAGCGATACCAATGCCGTTATCCGACACTTCTATTAAAATGTTTTCGTTCATGTCGTACAAACCTAACTGGGTGTTTCCGTCTTCATTACCATATTTTATTGAATTGGTAATCAAATTATTTAATACCTGATGGATCATTTCACGGTCAGCCATTACGAAAAATGATTTTTCACATCCTTCTTTGAATTTAAGGCTTATATTTTTACTTTTTGACCTTATCTCCAGCGATTCCAATAATTCTGCGGCTAACATATAAATATCGAACTTTTCTTTGGTAAGAGGAAAACTGCCGTCTTCGAGGTTTGAGATCATCTGAAGGTCATCAACAATTTTAATTATTCGGTTTACATTTTTATCGGCTTTCTGTAAAAACTTCATGTTGATGTTTTCATCATTTATTCCCCCATCAATAAGTGTTTCCAAATATCCCTGGATATTAAAAACAGGTGTTTTAAGCTCATGGAAAACGTTTCCGAGGAATTCCTTACGATACGATCCCAGCTTTTTCAGTTTTTTTATTTCTTTCTTTTTATCTTTTGTCCACTCCAGCACTTCCGATTCCACATCGTCAATTATATTATTTTTTAGCTCTGTTTTTTTGGTTTTGCTTTTTTGAGGAGATTTTGTATCGTAAATTAATTTGTAGATCAACTTGATTTTTCGGTAAATGAATATTTCGATAGCATAATAAAAAATAAAATATCCGGCAGCAAATACCAAAAAAGGAATAAGAATTATTAAACGCCAGTCAAGGTTTTGAAAAATGAATATTTTTAATACAATTAAAGCGATTAAAATGATTACAGCAACCAACATCGCAGAAAATCGAACAATGATTGTTGGTGTCGGGTTTTTCATTTTTGTATGATTTCACGTATTTCTAATAAAATATCATATAAGTTAATCTCTTGACTTTCAACGACTTTATCTTGTAAGTGTTTATGATGAGGAAAGGTTTTTATTTCTTTATGATGGGGAACATTATCATAACGAAAAATCATTCTATTATTTTTATAACGAAAATGATATTTGTATTTTTTTTTATCAATTTGTTCTTTATCAGTTATTCTTATTACTTCTGAAAACTCAAGTATTCCAACATTAAAATATAGTTTTCCATTGAATATCCCGATAGTTTCATTAATTTTGCGTTTTTGTATTTCTGATCTGACAACTATGTTAAAATCTCCTATTATTTCTAGTTGTTCCAGAAAATAACTTTCTATCATTGTAATTGTTTTAACTCATATATAAGTTCTAATAATATTTCATATTCGCCACTCCACTCAATAAAATCAGTACAGTTATCATCTAATTGACCATCTGATAATTTTTTATAAAATACTTTTGTGGACATAGAATACCTTTTTTCAAATTTTTTCAAATCTAACTCAATATTTTTTATTCCTTTTTTTAATTCTAAAATTTTATAATTATATATATCCGAAAACAATTTATCCTGATCGCCATTAAAAAAACTTAATAGCTTATTAAATGCCTTTTCACTGTTTTTGTTTAATGATAAAGTGATCATATTAATATATTAGAAACTTGATTCTTTTTACAAAAATACAATTTTTTTACTTACATTACTTAATCTTTTCCTTCGCCTTAGTCTTAGCCTTAATAATATCATCCATTAAAACCGTATCCAACACCTTTAATTGTTTTGATGTAATCTTTACCAATTTTTTCGCGAAGTTTTCTGATATGTACGTCTAAGGTTCTGTCGCTCACTACAACCTCGCTGCCCCAGACCTTTAAGTATATTTCTTCTCTCGAAAATATTTTCCCCGGATATGATGCAAGCAAAACCAGGAGGTCAAATTCAATTTTCGGAACATGGATGGATTTATTATCTATTACAATTTCTCTTTTGTCTTTATTTATTAAAATCGAATTAATGTCAATAACATTATCACTGTCTTTTATTTTCGATTTCCTTTTTAACAAGGCTTTTATCCTGGCAATAAGTACCCGTGGTCTGACCGGCTTGGTAATATAATCATCAGCACCTACTTCAAAGCCCGCAATTTGAGAATAATCTTCACTTCTTGCCGTCAGAAATATTATTAAGGTATCCTCAAATTCGGGTGATTCCCTTAACTCATTACATAATTCAATCCCGTCTAATCCGGGCATCATTATATCGAGGATGATGAGGTCGGGCTTTACCTTTCTTGCCAACTCTTTTCCTTCGGCACCATTTCCTGCAATATATGCCTGAAAACCTTCTTTTTCAAAATTGTACTTAAGAAATTCCAGAATGTCAGGCTCATCATCAACTATCAATATTTTTACGTTGCTTACATCCATATTTCTCAGCAAAGATATTTTATATTTGGATATAGTGAAACCGGCAAGATTAATTTTTTGTTAAACCTGCTTAAAAAACTTAACATTAAGATAATATTATCTTAAAATATACTTACCAATAAACGTCTTCTTTTGCTGTAAAACTAAAAAAATTATTAATTTCTTAAAAAGAAAAAAAATGAAAAAATTAAATTTTCGACTTTTAGCAATCTTACTTTCTGCATTTGTTCTTGCTTTTACAGCATGTAAAAAGGACGATGATACAACTCCTGATACAAATACTCCACCGGTTGCCTCTTTCGAAGCAACTCCGGTTGTTGGTGAAATAGGAGATGATTTTCAATTTGATGCATCAGGATCATCAGATGCACAAACAGCAGTAGCCAATTTAATGGTAAGATGGGATTGGACAAATGATGGTACATGGGATACTGATTATGCAACTGAAAAAACTTCAGTCCATTCTTATGGTGCTAATGGAACTTATACTGTTAAATTAGAAGTTAAAGATGCTGAAGGCTTAGTCGGTACTACTACAAGACAAGTATATGTTGGTGAACCACCTCCGGAAATTGTCTTACAGGGTAGTATTACCTCTGATATGACTCTTGATGCAAGTATTAAATATATCCTTGATGGTTTTGTTTTTGTTGAGGATGGTGCTACCTTAACAATACCTGCGAATACCCTTATCGAAGCCAATCCCGGGCAGGGAGAAAATGCCAGTGCTCTCATTATTAAAATGGGTGGAAAAATCAACGCAACAGGAACAGCCACCGAACCTATTATATTTACAGGTCTCGGAGATGGTAGAGAAGGTAATATTAATGAATCAATTCAAGGACTTTGGGGAGGAATTATTATCCTTGGGAAAGCCGAAACCAATAATACAATTGCAAAAAGAATTGAAGGAATACCGGAATCATATAATGCAACCTACGGATATGATAATAATGTAGGTGCAGATAATAACGACAATTCCGGTACATTAACTTATGTTTCTGTTCGTCACGGTGGAACTGACATTGGAGCTGCTAATGAAATCAATGGTATTTCACTTGGTGCTGTTGGTGCAGGAACTATATTTGATTATATTGAAGTTATATCAAATAAAGATGATGGAATTGAATTCTTTGGCGGCGTGCCTCAAATTAGCCATGCTTTAGTTGCTCTTGTTGGTGATGATTCTTATGATTATGATGAAGGTTATAGCGGTTTAGGGCAATTCTGGGTAGCTTTGCAGGATGAAAATACTGGAGACCGTCTCGCTGAACAAGATGGCGGAACCGGTGATGATGAAGAAAATCCACCTTTTGCACAACCAACTATTTATAATGCAACTTATATTGGACATGGATTCGATAACTATGTTATTTTTCGCGATAATGCTGCCGGAACCTATGCCAACTCAATTTTCGCTAATGGTGAAAAAGGAATCAGAATAGAATATCGTAGCGACAAACACAGCTCATACGACTGGTTAACCGATGCCGTACCTGAAGCAACATTAATGATAAAAAATTCTTTATTCAGTAATATTGCAGGAAACGATCCTGCAAATCAGATATATGCTAAAGCTGAAGAGGGTGAACTACCAGCTAACCATGCAGACGTAACAGGTAATTTATTCAACAATAATGAAAACTATATTGAGAATTTGGTAATTGACATAACAAATCCTATTCCGGCTTCTGCATCAACTCATCCAACTACTGCTATTCCCTCAGATCCTTTCTTTACTGATGTTACCTATCACGGAGCTTTTCAACCAGGTGGAACAAACTGGGCTGAAGGTTGGACATTGATGTTCAAAGCAGGCAAATAAATAGAACTTCATGCTATCTATAAATGTTATAAGCTGACAGTGTTTCCACTGTCAGCTTATTTAGTTGAAAACTCAAAAGATAATTTTTATAAACAAATAATATAACAAAATGATCAGGCGAATTAATTTTTTCATCATCACACTTTTAATTGTTTCTTTAAGTAGCCTGGCACAAAATAGTTTTATAAGAGGTAAGATAATTGATAATGAAACCGGTGAAACGCTTATTGGTGTTACTGTAAGGCTTGTGGGAACTAATACAGGAACTATTAGCGATTTTGATGGAAATTATAGTCTATCGTTGAATCCGGGGATATATTCAATCAGGGTCTCATATATTTCATATCAATCACAAATTCGTACTGATATTGAAGTGAAAGAAGGTGGTGTTACTATAGCCAATTTTAATTTGGATGAAGAAGTAACTCAGTTAAATGAGGTGGTTATTACAGCCAAAACCGTGAAATATACTGAAGCCTCTTTACAATTAATGCAAAAAAAATCTGCTTCGATGTTAGATGGAATTTCTGCCAAACAAATCACTCGTCTTGGAGATAATGATGCTGCCTCAGCTTTAAAACGTGTTACCGGAGTTTCAGTACAGGATGACAAATATGTTTTTGTTCGTGGATTGGGTGACAGATATACCAAAATTACATTAAATGGTGCAGATATTCCTGCCTTGGACCCGGAAAAAAACACTGTTCAAATGGATATTTTCCCGAGTAATATTATTGAGAATATAATTGTCCGTAAGACATTTACGCCTGATATGCCCGGCGAATCTACCGGAGGTCATATTGATATTACAACAAAAGACTTTCCTGAAAAATTCACAATGCAATTTTCTACTTCTTTTGGTTTTAATCCTCAGGCTAACTTAAATAAAAATTTTCTGACTTATGAAGGAGGTAATACTGATTGGCTTGGAATGGACGACGGAACAAGGGATATTCCATGTATAGCGAGAGAATATTTAGATCGCTATGGATATATTAATTACGTTCCAAAACCTCCATTTACTGATGAAGTATTGCATGAAATCAGTAGTTCATTTAATAAAACCATGGATGCGGAAACCCAAAGGTCATTCTTAGACCAATCTTACAAGTTTTCTGCTGGAAATCAAATTAACTTTTTAAAGAAAACATTGGGATACAATGCAGCCATTAGTTATTCCAATGCTTATAAATATTATGATAATGGCGTGTATGGAATTTATGAAGAAGGAGCACAGCCGGACCTTTTTAAGATTTTTGATAAAGTAATTTATGGAGCACAAAATGTAAATCTTTCGGGACTATTAAATCTAAATCTTAAACTTAATAGTAATAATAAAATCGGTATTAGATATTTAAGAAATCAAAGTGGGAAAAATCTTGCTATCAGTCGTTCAGGATTTTTCTATTATGAGGATTCTCCTAATGAAGACAGGGTACTTGCCTTTCTCGAAAGAATCTTTGATAATTATCAATTACATGGAAAACACGTATTTCATAGATTAAATAAAATGGTATCCAATTGGTTGTTTTCTTATACTTATATGACACAAAATGAACCGGATTTAAGATTTTTCGAATTCCTTCTCCCTAACGATTCTACTATGAGAATTAAAACAAATGATGCACCTGCCCGTTTTTACCGCGAAATGAATGAAAAAAATTATAATGCAAATTTGAATTTTGAGTTACCTTTAACTATTCTAAAAGCTCAATCAAAAATTAAATTCGGAGGAGCTTATACATATAAAGATCGTAATCTTAATGAAACAAAATTTGAAGTCCAATCTTCTGTTTCCTTTTTCCAAACTACCGATATTTATACATTTCTTACCGATAATATTATATCTGCCACAAACCCTTTTGGTTATTATTATGTTGCTGATCATGAACAGGATTTGAATAATAGTTATAAAGCTCATCAGGAAGTTATAGCAGGATATGCTATGATAGATTTGCCAATATCCGGGAAACTTCGGACAATTGCCGGTTTAAGATTAGAAACATCAGATATTGAAGTTACAAATAAAATTGTTGATATTAATGACAGCAAATACAAACACGGTAAGGTAAAGGAAACAGATTTACTTCCTTCAATAAACTTCATTTATTCTTTAACAGAAGATATGAATGTACGATTAGCCGGTACAAGAACCATTGCACGACCGACATTTAGAGAAATTGGAACAAATTATTACGATTATAAAACCGGGATTTTTATTACAGGTAATCCGGAGCTTAAGAGGGCAATAATTTCTAATATAGATTTAAGGTGGGAATGGTTCATTAAACCAGGAGAAAAAATTTCCTTCGGTGGTTTCTATAAGTTCTTTAAGGATCCAATCGAACAAAAGTTGTCAATTACTACCCAAAATTATGAAATCAAATATATAAACACTAAAGATGCCTACTTATATGGTATCGAAATTGAATTTCGTAAAAAACTTGATTTCATTAATATATTGAAAAATTTTACATTTGGAGGTAACTTCACTGCCATAAAATCAGTTGTTAAGTTAACCGAACAAGAATATAACGATGTACTTTCAGGCGACTCAACAAGATCGAATAAAAGACCAATGTTTGGTCAGTCACCATATATTATTAATGCATTCCTGAATTATGCAAACAAAAAAAATGGGTTTGAATCAAATATTGGTTTTAATATAAATGGTGAAAAATTACTGATTATAACCAAAGGGGCAACTCCTTATGTTTTCGAACGACCATTTCCCTCGCTAAATTTTAATATCTCAAAAGGATTTGGCTCAAACCGAAATTTTATTGTGGAAATAGGAATAAATAACATATTAGATGCAGAATATAAAGCAGTTCACCATTTTAAAAAGCCGGTGAAAGAAGACAAAACTTATATTAGCTATAGCTATGGCAGAACTTTCAAACTCAGACTAAAATATAAGTTTTAATATTTTGCAAAAACATAAACACATGAAAAGAATACTCTATATCATTATAGGATTAACCTTATTTGTTCTTTTTTTTTACAGTACGGGATGCCAGAGAAGATTAGAATATGATAGTTTTGATTCAACAAAATTGTTTACTTTAAATGAACTTTACGAAATTAAAACCTTTCGTTCTTTGGATGAAGCATTAAAACAACCAGACTCAGTATATAAACTTATAATCTTTGGAAAAGAGCTGAATGGAGTACCTGATGAAGTTTATAGTTTTAAATACCTGAATACACTGGAGTTATCAAAAAATAACATGAACACCTTACCGGAATATATTGGCGACATGATTTATTTACAAGGTCTTTATCTCGCAGAAAACCAATTTTCGGATATTCCGGAGCAAGTTTATCGTTTACCTAATCTTAAGCGTTTAAGAATGGGAGAAAACAAATTTGATTTCATCCCCGAAAAGCTGCTTGAGATGAAAAGCATAGAGGAAATATATTTCGGGCGAAACCAGATATGGGAAATACCTGATAGAGTATTTGATATGTTACAACTCAGAATTTTAAAACTGGATAATAATAACATAAGCAACCTTAAAACAAACATATCAAAACTAAAAAACCTGGAAGTTTTAAATCTGAAAAACAATAAAATAGAAAGTATTCCCTTTGAAGAATTACTATCTTTACAAAAACTCAGAACATTGAACTTAAAAGGAAATAGAATTCCTTTTCAGGTTTTGGATAGTTTAAGAAAAGCAATGCCGAATACCAAAATAGACTATTAATTATTAAAATTAACAAAGATTACAAAAATGAAAAAAAAAGGTTTAGTACTTCTGTTTGTATTATTAGCCGGCTTTATTTTTTCGCAAGAGCTTGAGTATAAGGATGGGCATTATTATAAAAAAGGTATGCTATATACGGGAACCCACACAGAATATTATGAAAATGGGAATCCCAGAATTGAATGCAATATTGTGAACGGTCTTGAAGACGGCTTTGTAATCACCTTTTACGAAAATGGGAATAAACAAGAGCAGCGTTCGTATAAGGAAGGTAAAAAAGACGGGTTATGGATTAACTGGAATCAGGATAGAATAAAGGTAGCTGAGGCAAGGTACAAGGATGATAAAAAAGATGGCGACTGGTATATTTGGGATTCGGATGGAAATATTATGTACGAAATGCATTACACATCAGGGGAAAAAACAGGCACCTGGAAAATGTATGATAAAGAAGGGAACCTGACAGAGGAAAGGAAGTACTGACTTTTCAGAAAAATACTCAATACACATTTAGTTCTTTTATAAATCATTCAAACCCGCTACACAGTCCCAATTTACAAAAGAATTAAATTTCAATACCCTTCATATTGATACTTATAATCCGTAGACTTATAAACATCTTTTGCCAATATTTGCAAAAATTTTTATTAACATGAATACTTCATATACAATTGAAGAAAAAGAATATTTGCAAAGAATTGGTGCCAGAATAAAACAACTACGATTAAGAGTTGGATTATCACAAGAAAAGCTATCGTTCGAGAGCGGTCTTGACAGAACTTATGTTGGTTCTGTTGAGAGAGGAGAACGAAATATTTCATTGATTAATTTGAATAAAATTGCATTGGCACTCAATATTTCTATTTCCGAACTCCTAAAGATTGAACAATGAACAAAGACTTTAAGATTCCGCCCAAATCGCCGTCGCTATTAACATCGGAAGATGAACTCGTAAAAAGACTATCTTGTTTAGTGGGGTGCAACTTTCAGCTAACAGGGAAAACAAGAACAGATGGGTCCAATATAAGGAAATTAATTGCCAATAAATTAGAGGAATTTCTATTACCGGTCCCTGTATCACCTGATGAATTTGAAATAGTTCCACCAAAGAGAAAGGGCATTCCCAAAATCACCAGAGAATTTATTGATACTTATATTATTACAAGTGGCAACTCCTATAATCTTCAAGTTTGGAATAGGATTCCGGCAAGTAATACATTATTGATAAAATACGAAACTGGTGAAAGCCTTAAATGTAAAGATGTTAGATTTGTGTTTGTCAGAATTGATATTTTAAAAAACATTATTGCCTCTATAATAATTCTTACACCCGATTACATTGAAAAAAACTTTGGAATATTTGGAAAACCAACTATCAAGCATCAGCTTTTAATTTCATCTAAGGTAAGAAAATCAATATATGAAAGTGATGATAAAACCTTATTCTATCCTGATACTAAAAATTTATCCTATCTGATCAGGCATAATTATCAACCTCCGAAGTTTAATATGGTTGAAGAGCCGGAACAAAGGGAGATTTTCTCAATTCAACTTTTGAAGCAAATTGTTGCTGATAAATTAATTGGACAAAAGTTAGAATCAGCAGCTACAAAGAACAGGGGGCAGGCATTGGAACGCAAAGTCTTAGAATTATTAGGCTACACAACAAATGAATCTGAGTTATTGTTCGGGGCATTTCCGGATATCAGAAACCAATTGCTTGAAGTAAAGGTTCAGGACTCGCCTACTGTTGATTTAGGGAAATACTCACCGGAAATTGAGGAAATCGTGATTCCCAATTTAAAAATAACAACATACGATATTAGATATCTAATTGCTCTAACAAATCCGGAAACAGAAATAATTGAAGGAATAATCTTAGCTCCCGGTGAAAAATTAGGAGAAGTTTTTTCTTATGTGAGTGACCAAAGCTATAAATGTCAAAGGTCTATTCCAATGAAATTTTTTGATAAGTATTATGGCAAGGCTGTATTTAATCCGGATTAAAAACCGGTTCAACATTATATGCTTCGGCAACCTTTATTTCTAAATTATAAACAAGTTGCTCAATATCTTGTATATTATTCAGGTTATTGAGTTGTTTAACAATATTAACTATTGATTTTGCAGAATCCAATTTAAAATCAGGTAAGGGATAATTCTGAACATATTGAGAGAAATATCTTCTCCGACCCGAATAGAGCTTATTGTTAAAAACTAAATCGTGATATTTTGTCATTAGTTTTGAGTTTGCAATACCTTGGATTAGAAGAAGCATATATTGTTCTTCCGGTTTTGTTGCAACAATCCAATAGCAATTGCCATTAACTATTTTCCCTGTATTATCATAGTAAAATCGAGGCATCACACTAATATCAGGAAAAACAAGTTTGGGGAAATTCCAAAGTTTCGGGTTTTGGGGAACCCAAATTTCAAACCAGTCTCGTCCTGCATCAATCAGGTATTTCCGACTTTTTAGTTTATCCTCATGCCTTTCAAAATATTTCTTTGCTTTTGGAAAATCAATAAGCTCAATCACTTTCTTTTTCCCATTATCAACAAAATGAGGATATAGAACTTTGAATTCCTTTTCATTGGACGAACACCATGGTTTAATATTTTCCTGAGATATTAAATCTTTAAGTAGATTTTCTTCCGGTTTGTCATCACATAAATTATCCCACTTATCGCTTATAAAAATTTTATCAGCAGTAGTTTTAATACCAATCCTTACTTTGAAAAAATCACCAATAACCCCAACAGAATTATTTTCAACATCAGAAACCCATTTTGCTTCTACATTTGAAAGCATTGTCCATGAATTTTCTTTTGTATTGCTAAACTTTAAAACACCTGATGATTTTTTGAACCTTTTACCATCAACAATAAAAAATCCATTTTCCTGGGAATTAAGAATTTGAAAAATATCATCTGCTTTAATTAAATTACCTTGATAGCTATTTAATTCTTCATAAATTTTAGAGAATCGAGCAGATGTGTTTTTAATATCCCGTTTCTTTCTGCCTATAAAGATAGCAGGGAGAACAGCAGCATCAAATAATTTTGTGTCGCCAAGATCTATTACTTCAAGTATCTCATAGTTTTTATATAAAAACTTTCTTACACTTTCTCCGCTTTTAGTCAATAAATATCTGTTTGAAGTAATAACTCCCAATAATCCGTCCTCTTTTAAAGCATATGTCATAGCAATCAGGAACGGATAATATAAGTCAACACGTCCTTTTAATCCAAATTTTCGGGCAAGTATTTGAGCTTGTTCTGAGCCGAGTATTTGAGTGCGAACATACGGTGGATTAGCAATAATAACATCGGCAAACTCATTAAACTTTTGTGTACTATTTATGTTAAAATCAAGTGAGAGTTGCTTTTCCTTTAGTTCAATGATATCTAAAAAATCACCAAGTATAAAATTAGTATTAACAATACCTATGTCAGCGAGTCTTTGTTTTGCAATTTGCAAATAATCATTATTAGAATCGTAACCTTGAATTTCAAAATTTGATTTTTCTTTTGATAAATGTTTGGATATTGACATTAAAAGTGCACCATCTCCACATGCAGGGTCTAAAACCGTTACATTAAAATCAGGCAGGTACGATAATAATTTATCAGATAAAAAATTTGCCAAACCATCAGGAGTAAAGGTTGCGCCTGTCTTTTTTATTTTGTCAACTTCTGAAATCATAATTACAAAACTTCATAATTGCAAAGATACTTATAATCATCTATAAAAGTAACTAATTTTATTGAATTTATTTCCTATAAGATCAGTTGCTTTAAAATGCTCTAAAGTACAAATATTTGAAAAAAAATAAACTCAAATGGAAAAAACAGGGAAGAATCAGTAGAAAATGAAAAATACTATATTTCAACAAGTAAAGATTAAATCTTTATTTATTTTCTAATTCGATGACTGCAATTTAATATCAACCCGGCAGTCTTTCTTATCTGCATTAAAATTCTCTATGAAGCTTTTGTTGTAGGAAATATATGAGGCAATGATATTGTATTTACCGGGTATAACATCTTCAATCTCAAAATTACCATCGAAGTCGGTATATGCTTTAATATCGGTTCCTTCAATTTTAACTTCAACGCCGGTAAGTGCTTCGCCTGAGTTAAAGTCAATAACCTTACCTGTTAATGAAATGGTTTTAGCAGGAGATATGCCAGAAGGCTCACTGGATTCTGTACCTTCATTATCAGCGTATATTATTCCAATTAACGCTATGAATAAAACAGATAATAATACTCTTTTCATTTTTGTGTGTTTTTTTAATGATACAAAGATAAAAGGGTACTATTAACTTAATTTTAAGCAGATGTTAAGTTTATATTAAATTCTAAAAAATTGGAATTTAAAAGGTATTATCCTCATTATTCTCATCAAGATAATCGGTAAAATCCCGGTAGGACTTAAGCAGGTTTATTAATTGAAGCAACAGGCTTTTACTTTCCGCTAAGATACTCAGGAAAAGCATACTGTTTCGCGTGCCTACTTCGTTAGCTTTTATCCGTTTTACCTGCTTCTTCCTCGATGAGTCAATAAATTTAAGAATTGTTTGTTGTTTTTCAACAGCTTTATCCAGTGATGAGTAATCCTGGCTTTGAATAATTTTGTTCATGTCTTTAACAAAATCTTTAACCAATCCGGTTAATTCCGTGAGTTCTTCTATCTGCACAGGTAAAAGAGCTTTATGATTATTATCCACGTGGTCATAGCTGGGTTTAATAATAAATGTAATGCTATGTGCAATTTCTCTCAGGTAGTCTAATACCTGCACATAATAGTGTCCCGTTTCAATGGAATTTTCCTCTAATTTCGTAATTGTTTTACTGATGTTGTCTTTTAAATCCTTTGTTTTTTTATTTACTTTTTCAACTTCTTTGTAAGTCTTTTTCAGCAATTTAAAATCTTCTTTTGTAAGACCTTCAAGCGTTGAATCATAAATTTCGGATACTTTATTTAAGATATGAGTTACATTGACTGAACATTTGTTGGCAATCTTACTGCCGGTCATAACTTCTTCTGCAGTTTCTTTTACGTCATCACTTTTAGCTCTTCTCCTGTGAATAATATGAGTTCTGTAAACAAAGAAGACGGCAAGGGCGACAAGAATGATTACAGAAATAAAGCCACCCCACGAAATTATCATGGCAATAATAAAAGCAACGGTAAATGCTGAAAAAGCCGTAAAGAACCAGCCTCCTATAACGGAAAAAACTCCGGTGACCCTGTAAACTGCGCTTTCTCTTCCCCAAGCCCTGTCGGACAGCGAAGTTCCCATGGCAACCATAAAAGTAACGTAAGTAGTTGAAAGAGGAAGCTTTAATGATGTGGCAAATGCGATAAGAATACTTGCTACCACTAAATTAACCGAAGCGCGAATCGAATCGAAATAGGGAGCCTTTTTACCCAGAGCATTTTGTTGTTCAAGGTATTGCTTCTGGTCGAATCGTTTCTCTATTTTGTTTAATAAGCTTCCCGGAATAATACTTTTGAAATTTTTTGACATATTGTTAGTGCTGCGAACCAATGACCGTGCAAACAAAGAAGAACCAAAACGTTCGTACCCCACATCCTGCCTTGCGAGATTTATTTCTGTTTTCGTAACTGACCTGGCTTTTTTGGATGTCCATAATGTAACCACCATTATTATCCCTGCAATTAATAAGAAAAAAGTAGGGGTTTTTACTTTTCCTGTCAGGTCAGTCATTAGAAATGTATCCGGCTCCATTCCGGGATTGGCAATAAAAGATTTAAACGACTCGAATCCGGCTAACGGCACACCGATAAAATTAACCAGATCGTTACCGGCAAAAGCCATTGCAAGTGCAAATGTTCCGACAAGCACAATAAATTTAAGTATATTTATTTTGGTCAGCCACGAGAATAATTGTAATATAATAGTCCAGAAAATAAAACTGGATGTTATTATCATAAATGAGTTTTGCTTTATAAAATCTTTGGTTTCGTCCGACATAAAAGCAGCGCCCTTAGCTCCTTTTATCAAAATAAAATAAGTAATTGCAGTAATAGCAATCCCGCCCCAAATTGCCCCGAAGTATTTTAAGTTTCTTTTGTAATTAAACGAAAATAAAAGTCTTGCAAAAAACTGAACAATAACTCCAACGGTAAATGCAATAACTACTGATAACAATATCCCTGAAATGATAGCCAATGCTTTAGCCGAGTTTATATATTCACTAAATTCCATTGCATTAGGATCGGTATATCTTTTTATTATGGATATAGCAACTGCGGCTCCCAGAAGTTCAAATACAATTGAAACCGTAGTTGATGTCGGCATTCCGAAAGTGTTGAATGTATCAAGCAGGATGACATCTGTTATCATTACTGCAAGGAAAATGATAATTATTTCGGAAAAATAAAAGTATTGCGGATGAAATATACCCTTTCTTGCCACCTCCATCATTCCGCTCGAAAAAGTTGCTCCAATTATAATACCGAGAGCAGCTATGATCATAATAACTTTCAGGGGAGCTACTTTTGAACCGATAGCAGAGTTAAGGAAATTTACGGCGTCATTACTTACGCCAACAATAAGATCTGAAATCGCAAGTGCGAAAAGAACTATAACAAGGATAAGATAAATTGTTTCCATGAATCATTTTAAGAAGAATAGCTTTCAATATTACTTTTAATAATTTTAGTCTTTTTTTAAAAAAATAAAAGTATTGCCAGTATGTTAACTGAATATTAGTTTAATATTAAATTAATGTTAAATAATTGGGAATGACATAGGGTAATAAGAGGAATTAAATCTCATCTGAAGCTATATCTTCACCTCCGTCAACAAAATTGATGAAGTCTCTTTGCGATTTAAGCAGATTGATAATATTAAAAATAATGTTTTTATATTCTTCTAATATATTAAAAAAGAGCATACTGTTTCGTGTTCCTATTTCGTTTGTTTTGATTCTCTTAACCTGGTTCTTTCTGATAAGTTTAATGAGTTTTAAAGTTTCTCGCTGGTCTTCAATAACCTTATCTAAAAGAGAAAAATCCTGATCATTCATTGCTTTGATAACAACACCAATCAGTTCATTTATCTTTGTTTGGATTTCTGAAATCTCTTCAATTTGAACCGGCAGCAAAGCCTTATGAGAGTTATCAATATGCTTCAAAGCGGGCTGAATAATATGATAGGTTGAATGAGATATCTCACGAAGGTAACCTACAACCTGCACATAATAATGACCCGATTCAACAGCACTTTCTTCAAGTTTGTTAATTGTTTTACTTACATTATCTTTCAGTGATTTTGTTTGGATATTAACCTTTTCAAAACTATTGAAAATTGATTTTAATTGTTTAAGATTTCCTTTACCAAAGGCGGTAATAGTATCATTCAACGAACTACTTATCTTTTCCAGGGTTTGTATAACACTTTTTGAAGCCTTATTAACGATTTTGCTACTTGTTAATATTCCTTCCGGAGTTTCATCTTGTTGATTGTCGGTATTCTCTATTCTTTTCTTATGAATGAAGTGAGTTCTGTAAACAACTAATGCAGCCAGAGCAATCATAACGAACACAGCCGGAAAGCTAAAATAGCTGAAAAGAAGAGCCATAATAAATGCGGAAGTAAATGCAAAAAAGGCTGTAAAGAACCATCCGCCGATAACTGAAATTACACCGGTAACCCTGTAAACAGCACTTTCTGTTCCCCAAGCCCTGTCAGCGAGCGAAGTTCCCATTGCCACCATAAATGTTACATAAGTTGTGGACAATGGTAATTTTAAAGATGTGGCAAATGATATAAGGATACTGGCTACGACTAAGGTAACCGAAGCGCGGATCATATCAAAAGCAGGCGCCTCTGAAGCTAATGCTTTTTGCTTCTCAATAAAGGGAGCCTGGTCAAATTGTTTATTGATGCGCCTGAGCATTGAATCAGGTATATTTGCCTTTACAGATTGTGCCATATTAGTTACACCCCTAACCATTATCCTCGATAACAGGGAAGATTCAAAGCGCTCATAACCTTCATCCTGCCTGCCTAAGTCTAACGACGTTTTAACAACTGATTTTGCTTTTTCAGAAAACCAGAGTGTAGTAACCATAATAGCTCCGGCGAACAACAAAAAGTAAAAAGGTGTCTCAACTTGTCCGGCTAAAGAAGTCATTAAAAATGAATCGGCATTTGCTCCGGAACTATTAAATGCATTAAATGCCTCATATCCTGCCAGAGGAACGCCTATAAAGTTAACCAGGTCGTTTCCGGCAAAGGACATTGCAAGTGCAAAAGTTCCGATTAATACGATGAATTTTAAAGTATTAAATTTCGGTATCATGTTTAAAAACGAAAGGATAATAGACCATGCAACAAAACTTACAGTAATGATCATAAAAACATGATGTTTAACCCATTCTTTCAGAATTAATCCGTCCGGCATTTCGTATTCGGCATAGGCAGAGCCTTTAAGCCCTTTTATCAGGATAAAATACATAATTGCAGTAATTGCTATTCCTCCCCATATTCCCCCAAAAAATTTCAGTTTTTTTTCATAATTAAACGAAAACAATAAACGGCTCAAATATTGAATTATAGTTCCGGCGGTAAAAGCAATAATTACCGAAAGCAATATTCCTGCAATGATCAATAAGGCATTATCAGAATTTATATAATCACTTAGCTGTGCAATTTTTTCACTGCCGCTTTCCAGTTGAATGATTTGATCACTTGTACTGACTTTAATTAACGAAACAGCAACTGCGGCACCTAATAATTCAAACACAATAGATACTGTTGTTGATGTTGGAAATCCAAAAGTGTTGAATGTATCCAGCAAAATAACATCAGTGATCATTACGGCAAGAAAAATAATTATGATCTCAGAAAAGTAAAAGTACTCAGGATGAAAAATTCCCTTTCGGGCAACCTCCATCATTCCGCTTGAGAATGTGGCTCCCACCAGTACACCAATAGCTGCCACTGACATTATTACTTTGAACTTTATTGTTTTAACACCGATGGCTGAGTTCAAAAAATTTACAGCATCGTTACTTACTCCAACAATAAGATCTGAAATAGCAGTTACAAAAAGGACTATAACGAGGATGAGATAAATTGATTCCATGAATAATTTCTAAAAAGACGGTTCGCAATAATACTTAATCAGATTCTTGCAAATGCCAGATTGCAAATTTAGATTATATTTAATTTTATGTTAGATTTTTGTTAATAAATTTTAGGGGAATTTTAGTATTAAAATATAAAGCTATTTAATTTTACACAATCCAAATTCCTTACTTATGAAAGTAAAAATATCTTCTTTACTTATTACAGGGATGGCAACCCTGTTTTTATTAAGTATTGCCCTAAATGGTAGTGCAGGAGATTCCACTTTTCTGAAAACTCCCGGCAAAGTCTATGGTAAAATTTTCAGCAACTTCCACACTCAAATTGGTAATAGTAACAATGCAACTGCCTTCGAAATCAAAAGGGCTTATTTTGGATATGAGAAAAAACTAAGTAAACACTTTGAGGCAAATGTAAAGCTGGATATCGGAAGCCCTGAAGACCTTTCTCCTTATTCTTTAATTAGAAGATATGCTTATTTTAAAAATGCTTATCTTAAATATTCCAATAAAAAACTAATTACATATTTTGGGATTGTAGATATTTTGCATTTTAAAATGCAAGAGAAATATTGGGCTCACCGTTATATTGAAAAGTCATTTGCAGATAAATACAGATTCGGGATTACAGCCGATCTTGCCTGGCAGGTAATATATGATTGGGCTGACTGGATTTCGACCGATTTCACTTTAATGAACGGAGAAGGGTATACAAAATTACAAGCCGACAATACTTTAAAAGCCGGTGCCGGTGTATCCATTTTCCCGTTGAAAAATTTTGTTACCCGGATTTATTATGATTTATCTGCTAAAAGTATTATTGAGTCAACATTAGCTGCATTTATAGGTTACAAAATAGAAAACAAAGTTATCGGAGGTGTTGAATATAATTACAAGTTTAATGAAGATTATAAAGAAAATTATGACAGGTTTGGCTTTTCAGCATATCTTTCTTATTACGTTTTAAAAAAGTTACAGATTTTCGGCAGGTTTGATAAAGTTCTTTCTAATAAACTTGGGAATGAAGATAATCTCTGGAACCTTGCAAGAGACGGCAGCAAAATTATTGCCGGTATTGAGTATTCTCCGATAAAAAATGTAAAGGTGGCGTTAGATTACCAGGATTGGTTTCCTTATGCTGAAAATGAACCAAATAGTCAGTTTATATATTTAGATGTTAAAGTAAGTTTCTAATTTTAAAATTGAAGATATTGATGAAAAGTTACAGCTTAAAAATAATAATAACTGCATATTTTATTTTATACCCTGTCTAATTCAACGGTAAAATGCCGCATGATCGGCGCTTCACGCAATATTCGTAAACCTTTTGTTATTTGACTTCTTCTTTCAAAAACATTTTCAATGGCTGCTGCCACATAATCTATATGGCTGTTAGTATAAACCCTTCTGGGAATTGCAAGGCGTACAAGTTCAAGTTCAGGATAGCGGTTTTTTCGTGTAACCGGATCTCTGTCGGCTAATAAAGTACCAATTTCAACACCTCTCACTCCACCTTCCAAATATATTTCAACGGCAAGCGTCTGAGCAATGTATTCCTCTTTTAAAATTTCCGGCAAAAATCTTTTCGCATCTAAGAAAATGGCGTGTCCTCCAAAAGGCTCTAAAAGCGGAATGCCGAATTTCTTCAGCCTTTCACCGAGATAAGCCACCTGCTTGATACGGGTTTCAAGGTATTCAAATTCTGTTCCTTCATCCAATCCCTGTACAAGTGCATTCATATCCCTGCCCGACATACCGCCATACGTAACAAACCCCTCAAACATAATATTATAAACGCTGGCTTCTTCATAAAGCTTTCTGTCACTAAATCCGATAAAACCTCCCATATTAACAATGGCATCTTTTTTACTGCTCATTGTCATGCCGTCAGCATAAGAATACATCTCTTTTACTATTTCCTTTATGGTTTTATCCTGATATCCATCTTCCCTGATCTTAATAAAATAGGCATTTTCGGCAAAGCGTGCCGAATCGAAAAATACTTTTATTCCAAACCCTTTTGCAAGCGAATAAACCTCTCTAAGGTTTTGCATCGAAACGGGCTGTCCGCCCGAAGTATTACAGGTAAGGGTTACGATAACAAATGGGATTTTTTCTTTCGGATTATTTTTTAAAACATCTTCCAGTTTGTTCAGGTCTATATTCCCTTTAAAAGGATGATACAGCGTCGGATGAAAGGCTTCGTCAATTGTGCAATCAACAGCTTTGGCTTTTCTGAACTCGATATGACCCTTTGTTGTATCGAAATGAGAATTGCCCGGAACGAGATCGCCTTCCTTCACTAAAACCGAAAATAAAACATTCTCGGCTGCCCTGCCCTGGTGTGTCGGCAGGAAATCATTAAACCCGAATAACTTTTTAATGGCATCTTTCATTATCAGATAAGAGGAAGCTCCTGCATAACTTTCATCGCCAAGCATCATAGCTGACCATTGCTTATCGCTCATAGCTCCCGTACCCGAATCGGTGAGCAGGTCTATATAAACATATTCGCTGCGAAGGTTGAATAAGTTATAAAAGGCTTCTTTCAACCATTTTTCTCTTTCTTCTCTTGTGCTTTTTCGGATGGCTTCAACCATCTTTATTTTATATGATTCTGCAAAAGGTAATTCCATGATTATAAAATAAAATCGTTTTGGCAAATATATTACTTTTCTGAAAAATAATTTATTTATTTTAAGATGTTACTTATAGTCTTTGATTTATAGTCAACAAATGTTGACTTTTGTTCTATGGTTAATATTCGATTTCAAATCGGTCAACGAATTAAAGAATTAAGAGAAAAAGCCGATATGTCTCAAAAGGATTTGGCATATTCTGCTGATTTAGATCGTAGTTATATCGCCAGTGTCGAGAGTGGTCAACGTAATGTGTCCATTGTTAATATTGAAAAAATCGCTAAGGCGTTGAACGTAACAGTTAAGGAGTTTTTTTACGATGCAAGATTTAATAACAATTGAACAAGCGGTAAGCAATTTCAAGCAACTGATTGAGGACTCAATTATTGAGGGAGGTACTGATGGTAAACAGGCGATGATTCGCTCGTCAAAACCAATAAATAATATTCACGAGGCTGTTAAATCGAAGCTGATTAATAATGGAATTGCAAGACATAGAATTTTTCCTCCATTAGGCGAAACAAAACCTGAATTGAAGTTAGCAGGATTTTTCAAGCAAAAATATCAAGATGTCTGTGTCACTCCGGAAGGAAAGGAAACAAATGAAGATATTTTGATGGAAGGTTTGTTGCAAGAAGCTACCGACTATTATGGACATGAATACACCGAAAGAATAATTTCGATAAACATTAGAAGTCAGATTAGCAGTCTGGCAAAGAACTTTGATACACTCTATGAAAGGACAATAGCAGAAGCGCAAAATTTGCACGTACGCTGTCCGAGAATGTGTCTCGGTGAAGTTTATATGATTGCGGTTCCTGAATACAGTTCAAATGCTTTTAAGAATAATGAAGTAGTTTTTTTAGACAGGGCAGGTACGGTTGAAAAGTATATCAAGAGTTTTCAGGCAGTTAATGGAAGAACCGACACAGGAAAGGATGAATACAAATATGAGCGTATCTGCTTGTTAATTGTTGATTTTAGCCAATCAATGCCAAAGATTTACAATACTGATGAGGAATTGAAAGAGGCTGGATTATTGTCAAAAAATACGGATGCCAGCATTGCCCAATTAACATGGGAAACTTTTATGTTAGCCTTGTTAGAGGAGTATCAGGCGAGATTTGGTACTTGAATATCAAGTTGATATTTCTCAATTAGAAATTCGTCAATTTCTTGTGGCTCACTGAGTGATTTAAGCACATCGAGTTCCTTTTGACTGAATTCGGGAATAGTAAATTTCTCAATGAAATTCTTTTGATAGCAGGGATACCCTCCTTCTATGGCAACACTCGTTTTACTCACGTAATAGTACATTATATAGGAGTTTAGTATTTTTTGCAGAAGGTCAATATTCTCAACCTTTGATAGAGGATTGGTAAGCCCATTGAAAAGTGAATAAGAACCGTTTTGCTCATCCTTGAAGTATATGCCATATCCATTGCAATACATTGCTTGCTTATCCTCACCAATCAAAAATCTTGGATACTTGCTGAAAGTAGGGGTCAGAATTTTCTTTCCTGTTTTTGTTAAACCCTGTGAGCGACCAAATGCATAGAATGGAACTGTTATGCTTTTTCCTTTATCTCTAGCATCCAACTTGTCTTTGATGAAATTAAAATACTCGAAACACTTGGGGAAGTCTGTTTTCATTTCAGTTTCATTAAATGGGATAGCATTTCCCGAAATGTTTTTGTAAGGAAAAATTATGTGACGGGTATTCTTATTACATTCTTCTTGGCTCTTAAAATCTGAAATTTTATAAATCTGTCGAGTTATTTCAGGCTCTATTTCAAATGTCTTATAGTAAATAGTTTTAAGAAAGTAGCCATTCCTTTTTTGAAGAGAGTCTAAGAAATACAATTCATCTTTAAGAGTAGCAATTCCAACGAAGATGTTGACGACTTTGTTTAATGGTGCACCAATTGTTTCAATAGTTTTGATATTTCGTTGTTCGTCTGTTTTCAACAGTCGCCATTTCTTGATTTTTAATTCCTCAAGATTGTTTGGTGAGCCATTTGCGTTTTTGATAAAAACTTCGGGTTCTTGCCCTTGCTCAATCCTGTTATACACGATTATTGGATTCTCCTTTTTATCTAAGAAAGTAATGGCTGTGTATGTTTGAGCGTCAAAGACTTTACGGTGATTGAAATCTATAATTTGAGTGATACACTTTTGAACATGGAAGTACCGTCTCAAGGATTCACCAGCAAGAGAAGTGAAATAATTATTAGGTGTGATATAACCTAATGAACCATTTTGTTTTAATAGTTTGTAGCCTAATTCGAAAAAAGCAAAATACAGGTTGAAGGTGCCGTTCTTTATAGTTTTCCAATGATCGAAAAGGAACTTTCGATTTTCGTCAGATAGGTCTTGGAATTTCACGTATGGAGGATTGCCTACAATCTTGTCAAATTTTCCTGATGGGTTTTTATTAAAGCTTTGTTGCCAGTTTACCCGCAAACTGTCTTGAATTGTGAGGTTAAAGTCCACCTCATCAATTATCTCATTATTTTGTAAGGCTAAAAGAGTAAGTAATAGTTTAGCTCTGTGAATATTGTAGTCTAAAATGTCAGCTCCATATATATTCTCGTGAACAGTGTCTTTGATGCTTTTACCAAAGGTTTTTCGGTAATAGTTAGCTAGACCAAGTAGGAATGCTCCGCAACCGCAAGTGGGATCTAAACATTTTGAATTTTTATCGGGCTTGACGTTCTTGATAATAAAATCAACAATGTATATTGGGGTAAAAAATGCACCATTTACTTTTCGGTCATTATTTGGAATTAGCAATTCTAGATAGTTTTCAAGTTCCTTGATGTCAGCAATGTCAAGGGAGAATGTTTCTAAATAGAGTCTTGGGTTTCTTTCAAAGTCCTTGAAATAGGTCGAAAGCAAGAGGCTTTTTGAATAGTCAAGTTTTTGATTCTCGATGAATGAATGAATAAGATGCTGTTCGAGAATAGCAATGTCAAAGCGTTTGATTAAGTCATTTAATATCCCTTTTTGAATCATTTTGTTGACTTTGAGTAACAAAATTACATAATAAATTTAAAACAGTCAAAAGTTAATACATTTTTTTACTAAAAATTTTTTGCGGGTAATGTTGTACATCGTAATAGTGCTTTCTTGATAGTCCACTCAAAAATAGATAAAACGTAGATTTGTCAAATTATTATTTAATAATTCTTTAGTTTTTTTATACTTTTGCCCCACTTTTTTCAAATCATAATTTAATCATTTAAGAATCAAAGAAAAATGAAGGTTTACGAAACTAAAGACATTAGGAATATTGCACTTGTCGGGGGTGCAAAATCAGGGAAAACAACCCTGGCTGAAGATATGTTGTTCGAAGGCGGTGTGATAAACAGAAGGGGATCTGTGGATGATAAAAATTCCGTTTCCGATTACCGTCCCATTGAACTTGAACGTCAAAACTCAGTTTTTTCAACTATACTTTATACTGAATTCAACGGAAAGAAAATTAATATTATCGACACTCCGGGATTTGATGATTTTATAGGAGAAGTTACTGCCGCAATTAAAGTTGTTGATACAGCCGTAATGATAGTCAACGCACAAAATCGTGTGGAAGTCGGAACTGAAATTGCCTGGAGATATACCAATAAATACAATACACCTGTAGTATTTGCAATTAACCACTTAGAACATGAGAACTCAAACTTTGATGAAACCATCAGGCAATTGAAATCTCAATTCGGTGGAAGCCTTTCTATATGTCAGTATCCTGTTAATATCGGACACGGATTCGATTCAGTTATCGACTTACTGAAAATGAAAATGTACAAATTTCCGGAAGATGGAGGAAAACCCGAGATAACCGACATACCGGAAGACGAAAAGGCAAAAGCACAGGAAATGCAGGAAGCAATGATAGAGGACCTGGCATCAAGTGATGAAGAATTGATGGAGAAATTTTTTGAAAATGGAACTTTATCTGAGGACGAGATGCAACAAGGACTTAAAGTTGGTTTGGCAACCAGAGGATTGTTCCCCGTATTTTGTATAGGTGCAAAATACAACTGGGGCGCTAACAGGCTAATGGAATTTATCGTCAATAATGAACCTGCACCAAACGAAAGCGTACCGGTAAAAACCAAAGAAGGAAAAGAATTGAAATGTAATGCTTCAGAGCCGACAACTGCTTTTATTTTCAAAACTTCAATTGAGTCTCACCTGGGTGAGATTTCATTCTTTAAGGTTTACAACGGTGAAGTTACAGAGGGTTCCGACCTGATGAATGCCAACACGAGCAACAAAGAACGTATCAGCCAGTTGTTTGTAATGGCAGGTAAAAACCGCGAGAAAGTCGGAAAAATTGTTGCAGGCGATATTGGCGCTGCAGTAAAACTAAAAAACACTCATACAAATAACACACTCAATTCATTAAAAATCCCTTATGTTGAGGTTGAACCTATCGAATTCCCCGAACCAAAATATCGTGTTGCTGTAAAAGCGCAAAATCAAAGTGACGATGAAAAGCTTAGTGTTATTTTAAGCAACATGCATAAGGTGGATCAAACCCTTCAGGTTCAATATTCAAAAGAATTAAAGCAACTTATACTTGGAGGACAGGGCGAGCTTCATTTGAATATTACTAAGTGGCAGATCGAAAATATTGAGAAAATACCTATCGAATTCTTTGCACCGAAAATTCCGTACAGAGAAACCATTACGCGTTCAGCACGATCAATCTACAGGCACAAAAAGCAATCGGGCGGCGCCGGTCAGTTTGGTGAAGTGCACATGATGATAGAGCCTTACACCGAAGGCATGGAATACACAAAAGAATTCTCGATACGCGGTACTGAGGAAATTGACCTGGAGTGGGGCGGAAAACTGATTATGAAAAAGTGTATCGTTGGCGGAGCTATTGATGCACGCTTTTTACCGGCAATCCTTAAAGGTGTGATGGAAAAAATTGAAGAAGGTCCGTTAACAGGCTCTTATGCACGTGATATTGTTTTTTATGTTTATGATGGAAAGATGCACCCTGTTGATTCTAATGAAATATCATTTAAACTTGCCGGAAGAAATGCTTTTAAGGAAGCCTTTAAGAACGCAGGACCGCAAATCCTTGAACCTATCTATGATGTTGAAGTCCTGGTTCCTGAAGAAAAAATGGGTGATGTAATGACCGATCTGCAGGGCAGGAGAGCCATTATTATGGGAATGGACAGAGAAGGTAACTACCAGAAGATTAATGCTAAGGCTCCTTTATCTGAGATGAACAAATATGCAACAGCACTTAGTTCAATTACAAGCGGTCGTGCCATGTACTCCATGAAGTTTGCAGAATATACAAATGTACCGAATGATATACAGCAGACCTTATTGAAAGCTTATGAGGAAGCACAGGGAGAAGAAGATTAATATATTACTTTTGTAAAGTTAAAAGAAGTGCGAATTAATCCTTAAATATTTATCATGGATGTTTTACGCATATTTGATCTTCTACCCAATTACAAAGAAAAGTTTAAACCGAAAAATGATGTGCTTGCGGGCAAAGAAGACGGAAAATGGGTTAAATACAGCATTGACCAATACATAGAGGCTGCCAGTAACATCAGCTTTGCTTTTCTGAAACTCGGTGTTAAAAAGGGAGATAAAATTGCCACTATTACTCAAAACAGGCCCGAATGGAATTTCCTTGATATGGGGATTTTACAGATAGGCGCTGTACACGTTCCGATATATCCTACTATCAGCGAGTCGGATTACAAATTCATACTGAAGCATGCCGAGGTGAAATACGTTTTTGTTGCCGGAAAGGAATTATTGCAAAAAATAAAACATATCCTCCCCGAAATACATTCGATAAAAGGCTTATATACATTTAAACATATTGAAGAAGTTAAACATCTCAGCGAACTGATCGATCTTGGCAAACAAAATCCTGTACCTGAAAAACTCGAAGAAATTAAAGAATCGGTAAATCCTGATGATATTGCCACGCTTATTTATACATCAGGAACCACCGGAAATCCCAAAGGTGTTACCTTAACACATAATAATATTTTGAGCAATGTCCTGGCTCTTTATTTTATTTTCCCTGTTGACGAAACATGTAAATGCCTGAGCTATCTGCCCGTGAGCCATGTTTACGAACGCACTAACCTGTATGTTTACCAATACTTAGGTATTTCAACATATT
>JADHVR010000010.1 GCA_016783885.1 Bacteroidales bacterium | reverse complement strand
GCTATATCAATATTTAGAATGAAAATAAATTACAAGACGGAAATACATGTCATTGTTTAACTGCGAGTTACATTATTTAGAATGCATATAAATTACTCCGACCATGCTTTTTCGGGTAAATTTTAGCAAGTTGGGTTAAAAACATTTTTTTGATTTATTCGTATTGAAGAATAGATATTTATACTTATTTTGAATGGTAAATACCGATGTTATACTGAAACGCATAGACTTTACAATTATCAGATAAGTTAATTACTTGGTTTTATGCAATTTGAGCATGGAAATATTTACAAACTCGTTTTCGTCCAGTTTATTATTTGCGGATATAAATTGAAAAAAGTTGTCTTCTCTTTTCTGTTGGTTTTTCATTTTTTGACTCTTGGTGCACATGAAAATTCAGAGAAATCCAGGTTTGATTTACTTTCTGTCAAGGCTGAGCAATCAATCAGGATCCCTGGTAACAAGATTAATCAGGAAGATAATATTTTAATTAGCCAGCCTGTAATAACAGAAGACCCATACATAAAGTTTGATTGCCTGACCAAAAAAAATGGTCTGAGCAGTAATTATATACTTGATATTTTGCAGGACAAATATGGCTTCATCTGGATTGCAACAATTGAAGGCCTTAATCGCTATGATGGCGTCAAAATAAAACAATATAAACACTTGACCGAAGATTCTGTTTCAATAGCAGATAATCTTGTTACTTGTCTGAAAGAAGATTCAGAAGGAAATCTATGGATAGGAACCCGAAAGGGACTCAATAGATACAACAGAAATAATGATTCATTTGAAACTGTTGCCAGTAAAAACAAACAAGGTCATTTAGTTAAGATAAGCGACTATATCAGAGCCATTTTACCTGATGAAAATAATATCTTATGGATAGAAACTGCTAAAGGTGATTTAATAAAGTATCATTCTCTCCTTAAATCCTCAACAACATATCACCACAAACCACCAACTATGGTGAATACTTATTTCTACCACGACTTGTATAAAGATAAAAATGGTATTTTGTGGCTGGGAGGCCGATTTATGGGGATTTACAGGTTTGATCCGGAAACTGAGCAGTTTTATGCATATCGAACTGACAAGAATGATTCCACAAAAAAACGGGAAAATGATGTTTCCAAATATTTTCGTGACTCACAGGATACAATGTGGCTGTCAGGCATTGATGGACTTTATACCTTAAATACCAAAACAGAAATCTTCAATAAAATGCTTTCCATTTCCACTTTTAGTATTGTAGAAGACAACAATAAGAAACTTTGGTTCGGAACAGGAGCAGGAATTTACGTTTATAATTTATCAGATCATTCTTTTACTTTTATGAATAAGGATGATAATAATCCTCTTTCTCTGATCCATGATCATGTAAATAAAATCTACATTGATGATGCTAAAAATGTTTGGATTGGAACCATCGATGGAATCAGTATTTTCAGACCTTCAAAAAATAAATTCAGGCACATTTATCATATCCCGGGAGATGAACGGACACCTGTTTCATCAAATATTACATCACTATTGCAACTTACTTCAGGGGAAATCTGGATTGGAACCGACAATTCGGGGATTGATTGTATGAATGAGCATTTCATTAAAACCGATTGTTACAATAACTCAAATAATGGTAAAAACAAATTAAATTCAAACAGAATTTCAGTATTAATGCAGGATACTGATGGAGATGTCTGGGCCGGGCAATGGTCAGGCAGAGGTTTCAATATTATCAATCCCACAACACAATTTGTAAAATCACATTCTTTTTTGAGTAATTCACTAAAAGCGGACTGGTACAATGATATTTTTGAGGATAGTAAGGGGAATTTTTGGGTTGGAATATGGGGAGCTCAAGGTTTACACCAATTTGACAAAAAATGGGAAACTTTCAAAGATCAAACCTATCAACTAAAACATAATATTCCCCCGGGCCCGGTAAAAAACATGGCGTTTGATGGCGACAATATTTGGATTGGATTTCAAAATCAATCTGCTTTTTTTGCTTTAAATCCGAAGACTAAAAAGATCACAAACCATTTTGAAGATAATTATTCATCTTATGAATTTAACCATGTGCTTAATATTTATAATGGCGATAATAGTGACATTTGGTTCCAAACCAACAATGGGGTTTATCATAAACAAAACAACCCTTATATTTCCATTGTACTTGAGAATAATTTACCATATATATTTCCCGGGAATTTCAACATAGAAATACCTGTTCCAAAATCAAATTATAAAATAGACACCATTACAAGTAAAATTGTTGATGAAGATGGGGACACCTGGATCGGAACATTTAAAGGCTTGTTCAGGATTCGGGATAAAAAAATAATTCATCGCTATTCAGTAAAATCTCATCAGGGATTAACAAGTGACACTATTTGGTCAATGGCTTTTGTTCCTCCTGACCAATTATGGATAGGAACAGAAAAAGGACTTTGCGAATTCAATATAAGATCAGGAAGATTTGATACTTTTACTATCGATGAAAAGAGTTATTTGTCCTCACACTTAATTAAATGTATTGCAGAAGACAAGAATGGAAAAATCTGGGCTGGAACCACCGATAATGGTTTAAACCAACTTGATCCGGTTACCGAGGAAGTCATACAATTCAACAGTAATCTAAATGATGAGCATTCGTTTTGGGGTGAGCTTGTTAATTACATTTACATTGATGAAACTGGAACCTTATGGATTGGAGGCCATGGATTAAATAAATACAATCAGGATTCTGGTTCATTTACTCATTATACTGCAAATGAAGGCCTGGCTGATAATGGAGTGATGAGTATTCAGGAAGATGACCAGGGAAAGCTATGGATTGCCACATTAAACGGGTTGAGCGTGTTTGATCCGGTAAATGAAACTTTTCAAAATTATTATGAAAAAGATGGACTCCAGGATAATGAGTTTACAAATGCAGCCTGCAGATTAAAATCAGGTGAGCTTGCATTTGGTGGTAAAAACGGTATAAGTATATGTAACCCGTCAAATCTTTTCATCAATAAAAAACCACCCCGATTATCAATTCTCTCATTCAATGTATTTGACCGGAAAAAGGATATTGAAATGGCAAATACAAAGCAGATTGAACTTAATTATAATGAAAATTATTTTTCTTTCGAATACACTGCTCTTGACTTCTCCAACCCTGAACATATTCAATATGCCTATAAACTTGAAAATGCAGATAAAGATTGGATTTATACAGATGCGGTTAGCCGAATTGCAAAATATACAAATATAGATCCGGGCAATTACAGGTTCAGGGTTAAGGCTTCAAATGGTGACGGAACATGGAATAAGGATGGGGTTTTCATTGATCTCATCATAAAACCGCCATTTTGGAAAACAACCTGGTTCATTATTCTGGAGGTGCTTTTTTTAGCACTTATCATCATATTCATCATTAAATACAGGGAAAAGAAAATAATCGAAAAAAATCAGTTTCAATTGCTTGAGCAAAAATTATTGCGATCGCAGATGAATCCTCACTTTATTTTCAATTCACTAAGTTCGATCCAAAGTTTTATTTTTGAAAGTAATCCACTTGAAGCAGGATCCTATCTTTCCCGGTTTGCAGAATTAATCAGGTCTATACTATATAATTCGAGGGAAGAATTTATCACCATTGAAAAAGAGATCAAAACCCTGCAAAATTATCTCGATTTACAACAGCTCAGGTATGACCATAAATTTGATTACATCCTTGATGTTGACCCATTGATTCAGACTGATCTGATTCAAATTCCGCCAATGCTTGCACAACCCTTTATTGAAAACGCAATTGAACATGGTATCAAGCACTTGAAAGGCCCTGGATTTATTTCAGTGAGCTTTACACTGATGGCGGAACAAAAATCTGTTTTGCTCATTGTTGAGGATAACGGGATCGGTATTAAAGCCTCGAAGAAGCTAAAAAGTGAAACCCCCAAAAGTCATACTTCACTGGCAACAGTAATTGCAAATGAAAGGATAGATGTATTCAATAAGGGACAGAAGAAAAAACAGTTCATAATGGAAATTGATGATATTAAAGATATAGATGGAAGTGTAAAGGGTACAAAAGTTAAATTTATCATTCCTTATCGGGAACTTTAAGCTATTTTTGAAGTATAATCCAAAATAATTAATCACGCAAAGACGCAGAGTCGCAAAGGTTTGAATTGAAACGGCTTAATGTCTGCAATACTGTTTTATAATAAAACTGAATATTTAATTTATTTCTAATTTGTATATTTTTGCGGCTTTGCGTGAAATTTTAGGAATAATGCAGGTTAAATAATTGGTAAAAGATGAAAATAATTATTATAGATGATGAAGCCAGGACGAGGAAAAGTATTGCTGACTTACTGAAGTTCAGCCCACAAAATGTAACCCTTGTTGCTGAGGCAGAAAATGTAGCTACGGGTGTTACTGCCATTACTACGCATAAACCTGATCTTGTATTGTTAGATATTAACATGCCTGACGGGACAGGTTTTGACCTGTTGAAAAAATTGAACGACATAAATTTTAAGATTATCTTTATAACTGCTTATGAAGAATATGCAGTGCGGGCATTTGAGTTTTCTGCCATTGATTATCTTCTAAAACCTGTTGATCCCAAAAAATTATTTGACGCTATCAATAAAGCACATCATCTTGTTGAACAGGAAAATATCAGTTTAAAACTTAATGCATTATTTGCTAATCTGAAAAATTCAGCATCTGAAAATAAAAAACTTGTACTAAAAACTGCTGAAAATATTTACATTGTAAATACAAATGATATAATAAGATGTGAATCGGATGCAGGCTATACTCAATTTTACTTTTTGAATGGTAAAAAAATCCTTGTATCAAGAAATCTTAAAGAATATGAAGAAATGCTTGATGGTTATGGATTTTACCGTATCCACCAATCCCATTTAATCAACTTAAAATACATTGACCATTACAGCAAAATTGAAGGAGGGGACATAGTAATGAAAGACAATTCATATCTGCCTGTCTCACGGCGAAAGAAAGAGAGTTTCCTGAAATTACTGGATATGATATAATTAGTTACCTTCGAATACAATCCAACGTAATATCATTTACTACTTTAATAACATCCTGGATTTCCGGTTTTCTTCCGTGATATAATTTCTGCCGAATATATATTTAATTCAGCCTAATCTGGATTTCCGCAAACCCAATTTAACTTTACTATAAAAAAAGTTTAGTTAGAACCTATTTTTGCATAGATAATTTAAAATTATTAGACAATCTACATGGAATAATATAAATTTTAATATTATGAAAAATTCATACGCTAAAATTATTTTGGGACTAACTGTATTGTTATCAGCATTTGCCCTTTCAAGCAATGCACAAATTTATTCAACATCAGCCGGAGGCCCATGGGACAGCACCTGGGCATGGGTAGGTGGGGTTGTTCCCGGAATAACCCATGATGTGATTATTAACGGCCCGATCTATACTTCAAACGCCTCTTGTCATAATTTAACCTTAAATGCGAGTGGATCCCTTTATAATAATTATTTTTCGTACACTTTGACTGTTACGGGTAATGTTATTAATCACGGTACAATTTCAGATTATGTTAGCCAATTCTACCTAAATATTGGTGGCAATATTACCAATAATGGTGTTTGGAACAACTTAAATACTACCTTGACAGGCTCTACAGATCATTATATTGCTTGTCAGAATAATCAAAGCTTTTCCGGATATTCTTTTTTAAATAATGGAAGCGGCTCTGTTTATATAAATAATGAAGCATATTTTGACAATGTGGTTATTAACCTTAACAACCTACCATTAATTTTGGCTTCAAATGCTACATTAAAAATACACGATGGCAATTTATACCAATGCAATGTGAGCGGCACAGGTTCAACTTCAGTTGTTTTTGGGGAAGGTATTTATAATGCTGATGCTCCTCATTTTGACCATGTTTCCTTTACAGATATCAGCTTTCAGGGAGATAACAATATTGGTGGCAATTGTTCAACTCATGGTACTGTTACGAATAATGGCTCATTACAAAATGACTATTATCAAAATACTTTAGTTATTAATGACAATTTTATTAACAACGGGACTATTCGCAATTGGGTTGGTGGCTTAAATATCAATGTATTTGGGAATTTTACGAATGATGGAATATTGTCAAACAATAATTTTTACTTATATGGAACAAGCGACCAAACATTAACAGAGCTAAATGCTAACTCTTTCAACACATCTGCATTTACCAGTTATAAACCTTCAGGAAAACTAAAGGTTTTAACAGATATTGATTTCCTCAACTGTCAGGTGAATATGAACAATGATACTATGTTGGTGGAGAATAATAGCACTGTTAAACTTGATGGTAGTTTTTTATCGAATACATATCTTATTGCCGAGGATTCCAAAAACGGCAACCTGAAATTAGACATGAACGAAACTTCTGGTATTGGCAATTGCCATGTCTTTAATCCCGAAATTCTTGGAATGGTAAAATCCAATAACAATGACTTTTATGGAAATATCCTTGTAACCGACACCTTGGAAAACAACTATTATGGCTACACGCTTAATATTCATGGAAATATAACAAACAATGGTGTAATCCAAGACTATGTTAGTAATTTGGTTCTTAATATAGAAGGTAACCTAATTAATAATGGGGTTTGGAACAATACCACTACAAACCTTTCAGGAACTACTGACCAACATATTGAATGCACATATGGAAATAAATTCTCCGGGCACCGGATAAATGATAATAATTCATCAGGAGATATTATTATCGACAACATAGTTTATTTCGATAATGTCCAGCTTCATTTTAATAACCACAATTTAATATTGCCCGCCAATACATTGCTAAAAATACACAATGGCTATTTGTACCAATGTAACTTATCAGGTTCCGGCGAAACTTCTGTTGTTAATGGTGAAGGTGTTTTTGATAGTGATGCACCATTTTACCAATATGTTTCATTTACGGATATTAGTTTTCTGGGAGATAACAATTTTTCGAATGGTTGCTCATCTTTTGGAACCGTTGTAAATAATGGTTCACTGCAAAATGACTATTTCGGGCAGTTTCTAACTGTCAACGACAATTTTATAAATAATGGAATTATTCAAAACTGGGTTAGTGGATTTACTTTAAAATTATATGGGGATTTTACGAATAACGGGACAATGACAAACCACGCTCTGGATTTATATGGAATAACTGACCAAACACTCACCCAACTCAATAGCAATTCTTTTGATTTGAGCTATATGACAAGTTTTAAACCAACAGGCAAAATTATTGCTTCAACAGATTTAACCTTCAATAACGTAAATATTAATCTTGAGCATGACACCCTGATAGTTCCTGATAATTCAACCATTTCAGTTTCAAGCAACAGACTTTTCCGTGCTGATATCCTTCCCATAGCCGGCAGATTTAACCTTTTTATGGAAAACAGTGCATACATACATGAGTGCAATCTTAATGAAGTAAGCCTGTCAGGTACTGTTGATTGCAACAACACGAATGTTTTTTACGGTACTACCATTAATGAGGGTGTTTTCCAAAATGATTATTATTCATACACAGTAGTATTTAATGGCGATTTTATTAATAATGGAACCATCAAAAATGATGTAAGTGCTTTAACCATGAACACGTATGGCAACGTTGAAAACAACGGTATTTGGGACAACACTACTATCGGTTTATACAGTACAAATGATCAGGAAGTTTTTCTTGATGCAGGACAGGTGTTTTCACCTTCCTATTTTTATAGTTATAAACCATCGGGTAAAATTATTGCTTTAAGTGATCTGTCTTTTGACAATGTTGATATAAACCTGGAACATGACACATTGATTATGCCTGACAACTCAACCCTTTCTCTTTCAAACAACAGGCTTTACCGTAGCGATATTCATGCAACAAGCGGAAGGTTTAACTTGTTCATGGAAAACGATGCCTACATCCATGAGTGCAATGTTACTGATGTTACTTTTTATGGGAATATTGATTGCAACAACGGAAATGTATTTTATGGTACTACCATAAACGAGGGCATTTTCCAAAACGATTATTACCAATATTGGGTAACTTTTGCCGGAGATTTAATAAATAACAATACCATTCAGAATTGGATTAGTGCATTTATTATTAATGTTGAGGGCAATATAACCAACAACGGTGCCTGGACAAATCACTATACACAAATGAATGGAACTGCCGATCAATATGTCCATCTGCAGGATGGCCATGATATTGATGGACGAATGGTTTTTGTTTCTGATGTTCAAACTTCACCGTACCAATGGTATTGGGATGGCTGGCTAATAGTAAATCCACCCTATCCACAACCTGCCGTATGGGGTGGTGAAAGTTCAAATGCTTTGAATTTCCTGGTTCCTGTGGCTAATAACAGGCTTGGCACTTATTATTGCAGTACCGGTGGAGGCCTAAGCCGAAATATTATAGTAGATGAAGTAAGTAGTATGAGACTTGATATAACCGCCTTTTTAGAAGGACCATTTAACGGTACCGGTATGAATACCGATCTCAATAGCACAATACCATCGCACCAGCCGTATAATACTAATCCATGGGATTATTATGGAGCAGAAGCTGTAGCCTCAATCCCCAATGCCAATGTGGTCGACTGGGTATTGATCGAACTCCGCGATGCACCCGATGCCGCCTCTGCAACAACGGCCACCATTGTTGAACAGCAAGCAGCCTTTTTGTTAAATGACGGTTCTGTTGTTGGCATGAATGGTACGGACGCAATATCTTGCGTCTCTACCATTACCAACAATCTGTTTGTTGTGATTTGGCATCGAAACCATCTCGGCATCATGACAGCATCCCCGGTAACCGAAACCGGTGGCGTTTATACCTACGATTATACAACACCCACAGGTCAGGCTTATGGCACCGATGCACAGAAAAACCTGTGCAGTGGAATTTACGGAATGTATGCCGGAGATGGTGATGCGAATGGAAATATTAATTCGGACGACAAAACAAATGTTTGGTCAATCCAGGCAGGAACTCGCGGCTATAAGTCCGGTGATTATGATATGAACGGGCAGGTTATGAATCAGGATAAGAATGATGTCTGGATTGAAAATGGCGGTTCGGAAAGCCAGGTGCCACAATGATTTTAGATTTGGCAAAGACCTTCCGGAGTTTAAAGTTAGGGAATTTCAGGGCGGAATCCCGAACCCGATAGCTATCGGGTCGGGATGGAAGAGTCTGAAGGAGTAAACACCTCTTCGCAAATATTATCCAAATTACCCCCGTTCGGAAGAGTGGGGGTTTTTTATATCTAATAAAGAATTAATATAAAGGAAGTTGGTTGCTTCTTTTTGAGTATTTCATTTATTAGTTTTATACAAACAAACTTAACCATCTGCTAAAAAACACATCGTAAACAAAATATTTCCCGCTTCTTCTATAAATAAGATCTTTTTTTACAAGGCTTGTAATAGCTGAATTTATTGTGCTGGTAATACCAAGCCTGTGTTTTTCGATAAATGGCGAAAAACGTGTTGAATCAAACCCGTCTTACCCATCCTTCGTAAAGATATTAAGGTTATATCTCTCCTGTTTTCTATTGCCGAGATTATTTTTTTTGTTTCTGTTTTCCTGTTACAAAAGTATTCAGGCGATTTATAGCCTTTAATTATAAATGGATTCGATCTCATTTTTTTACATATTTATCGTTACGATAATTTCGTAACGCAAAATTCGGAAAATATTTTAACAAATACATAAAAACATAAAAAAAATTCGGAAAAAGGGAATTTTGAGTCTTAATATTTATGGTATAACCTCTCCCTCCTAACCCTCTCCAAAGATGAGGGGAATTACTCCCTCTCCTTTTAGGAGAGGGCCGGGGTGAGGTTTTCTTCGCAAATACCGAAACTTCGGTATCCAAATGAAAAACCCCGCTCACTTGAGCGGGGTTTTTTTTTGTTGTCCCACCAGGATTCGAACCTGGACAGGCAGAACCAAAATCTGCAGTGCTACCTTTACACCATGGGACAAAGTTATTTTAAATTTTTGATTTACCTGCCCGAAAGAATGAATTCTTTCATTCAGGCGGGCGATTTTTGATTTTAATCAATTTAAGAACGATTTGTTTTAAGGAGTGCAAAATTATAAAATATTTTATTCCATGCAAAAAAATACTTTCTGATTTTTTAATTTCAACCGATGTTAATTTTCGTTAAATCCGTAGAAAAGCGGTTTGCAAATATCTTTCAACATATTATACTGATTATCAGCATCGAAATGTTATATAATTTTGTAATCTCGATTTCAACGGGTTTAATAAATTTTAACAACAAAATAATAATGAACTGAAAATGCTTAATTTCGCCATCAAATTTTAATCAACTCTGTTATTCGATGGATTTATATAAAAAACTAAACCTCGTTACCGGCTGGATCGTTTTTGCCATAGCCACAATCGTTTATTTCCTCACGGTAGAGCCAACCGCCAGTTGGTGGGACTGCGGTGAATACATAGCAACTGCTTATAAGTTACAAGTAGGGCATCCTCCCGGTGCGCCTTTCTTTCAGATATTAGGCAGATTTTTTTCACTATTTGCTTTTGGCGATGTAACCAAAGTCGCCCTGATGGTTAATATAATGTCGGTGCTTAGCAGCAGCTTTACTATTCTTTTCCTGTTCTGGACAATTACATACCTTGCAAAAAAAATTGCTCTTAAAAGCGGTGAAATAACCGAAGGTAAAATGTATGCAATATTAGGAAGTGGTGTTGTCGGAGCTTTGGCTTATACTTTTTCCGATTCTTTCTGGTTCTCAGCCGTTGAAGGCGAGGTTTATGCAATGTCATCATTGTTTACGGCAGTTGTTTTCTGGGCTATTCTGCGATGGGAACAGGAGGCAGATAAAAACCATGCAAACCGATGGATCATATTAATCGCCTATCTTATCGGTCTTTCTATTGGAGTGCATTTGCTTAATTTGTTAGCTATTCCGGCTATTGCTTTTGTTTATTATTTTAAAAAATACAAACCTTCGGCAAAAGGGATTATTGTTACAGTAGTTATTTCACTATTTCTGTTAGGGCTTATTATGAAAGGAATAATATCATGGATTGTTAAACTTTCCAGCTTATTTGAAATAACCTTTGTTAATTCGTTTGGTTTACCTTTTAATACAGGAACAGCTTTTTATTTTATTCTTTTAATCGGATTAATCGTTTGGGGGTTGAGGATTACCAGACGCAAACATAACGTTATTGCCAATACTATGCTGCTTAGCCTCACTTTTATCCTGATAGGCTACTCTTCATTTTTTTTGATCATTATTCGTTCCAATGCCAATCCTCCCATTGATGAAAATAATCCGGAGGATGCCATCAGCCTGATTTCGTACTTAGGAAGGGAACAATATGGTGACTGGCCTATTTTTTACGGACAATATTATAATGCCCCGACAGTTGATGCAAAGGACGGAAACCCTATTTACGTGAAAGATAGAAAAGCAGGTAAATATATCATTACTGATAAACGCGAAAGCACAATACCGGTATTTGACCCAAGATTTACAACTATTTTTCCAAGAATGTGGAGTAGCCAGAAACCCAGTCATATAAGCATGTACAAACAATACGGAAAAGTAAAGGGCATTCCTATCGAGGTTGAGAAAGGAGATGGAACAACCGAAATCAGGAATAAACCCACATTTGGGGAAAACCTCAGGTTTTTCTTTACATACCAGTTAGGGCACATGTATTTCAGGTATTTTATGTGGAATTTTTCAGGCAGGCAAAACGACATCGAAAGCCAGGGCGAAATTGAACACGGTAACTGGCTGACGGGTATCAATTGGTTCGATGAAAATATACTCGGTCTCGGTCCGCAGGACGATCTTCCTGATAGTATGAAAAATCCGGCTCATAATAAATTTTACATGCTACCTTTCCTGCTGGGTTTAATCGGATTTTTCTATCATCTGAATAAAAGAAAAAAAGACACGCTTATCGTTTCGTTGTTATTTCTGATGACAGGCATTGCCACTGTTGTTTATCTGAATCAATATCCATATCAGCCGCGTGAACGCGATTATGCTTATGCTGCCTCATTCTATGCTTTTGCTATGTGGATAGGCTTGGGAGTAATGGCAATTTACGATGCTCTCAGTAAAAAATCGAACCCGAAAATTTCAGCTATTGCAGTAACATTTATTACACTGTTACTTGTTCCGGGTATTATGGCAAAAGAAGGTTGGGACGACCACAATCGTTCGGGGAAATATGCTACACGCGATTTTGCCGCTAATTATCTTAATTCATGTGAACCAAATGCCATATTAGTAACCAACGGGGATAACGATACTTTCCCGCTTTGGTATGCACAGGAAGTAGAGGGAATAAGAACGGATGTAAGAGTTGTGAACTTCATGCTTGCGTCAGGGTACTGGTATATTCACCAGATGATGAATAAAGCTTATGAGTCAGAACCTTTGCCTTTCACTCTTTCTCATGACCAATATCAGAATGGCGTAAACAATGCTATCCCATTTTATGACAGGAATATAAAGGGTCATGTAGAACTTAAACAGATAATCGATTTCATTGCAAACGATGACGAGAGGACTAAACTGCCTTTAATGGGTGGTGAAAAAATTAACTACGCTCCTACTAAAAAATTCAAAATCACTGTTGATTCGGCAACAGTTGTAAATCATGGTATCGTGCCTCCTGACATGGCTGATAAAATTGTTCCTGAAATTGACTGGGAAGTCAGGCAAAGCTATTTATATAAAAATGATTTGATGCTGCTCGACATTATCGCTACAAACAACTGGGAAAGACCGATATATTTTGCCAACCCCAGTTCCGTCAGTAAAGTTCTCGACGTTGGAAAATACTGCCACCTTAATGGATTCGTTTATAAATTTATGCCTGTAAAAGCCGGGAATTTCATTAAAGGAGTAGGAGGTGTTGATGGTGATGTATCCTACGATATCCTGATGAATAAATGCAAATGGGGAAACCTGAACGATCCGAAAGTTACTATTGACAGAGAAAGCTGCCGAAACAGCATTATGCCTAAACAAAATTTTATGAGAGTCGCAGAATCCCTAATTCAGGAAGGTAAAAAAGATTCGGCGGTTGCTTTGTTAGACCGTTGCTTCGAAATGTTCCCTGATGAAAAGATACCTTACGATATGTATATGATCCCGTTTGCAGATATCTATTATGAAGCAGGTGAAATGGAAAAAGGAAATGCCATCACCGAAAGGATATTCGAAATTTACAATCAGAATATTGAATATTATAATCGCCTTAATAGACGATTAGCCAAGTATTACGAAACGGATTACAACCAGTCGCTTGGAATTTTGCAAAGATTGTCGATGATGGCACGTACTAATAAACAAACTGAACTGTACAATAAGATTGACAGTGTTTTCAGGGAACAGCTACAGTTTATTGAATAGTGATTTATGATTTGTGAAAGTAAATTAAGTTGAGAATTTAGAAATGAAGAATAAAAACTATGAATGACTCGCTTTCGCAAGCTACGGACGCCAACCCGAAAGAATTTCATTCTGGCGGTGGCGGGCAGTAAAGCAAAACTTGTCCATAAGGAACAAAAACATAATAAATGGAAAGAACCTTGGATATTATTAATCCTGATGAATTAAATGAATGGGTTAGACGAAGTCTGGAACTTTTTCAAAATACACCATATCTTGATAATATTTTAGAGGTATATCAATTTGAGGTAGCCAGACCAGTACGTTTAGATCCTGCAATAAGACGCAGAATTATTATGGCTCATCAGGGAAGAAGGACAACTGAGTTGATTGAAATTTTAAAAAATATTACAAAATTCCCTTATGAAGACCCGATTTGGTATTTACTCAAGAATATAAATGGTTGTCTTGAAAATAATCCCGCTCAAATTCAGAGAATAGCCGATACTCTTTACTCAATGACTGCTGAGGAAACTGTTGTTCGATTGGAATCGGCTCCAAAATTAAATACTCAAATTGGCCCGATGTTTAATGCATGGATTAAAAGGACATTTAATTTGCTTAATATTGATAAGTTTCAAGAATCAACTGAAGGCCTTTTTGTATTAGATGCTTCTGAAGAGGAAGCAAAAAATTTCATTAATGATACCTTAGGACAAGCATTAACAAAAAGACCTGATTTAGTTGCCAAAGTGAACAGACAATATATAATTGGAGAAGCTAAATGGATTGGTCAGCCTGGTGGAAATCAGGAAAAACAGGTGCAGGAAGTATTACAGTTTTGTCAAAATCAAAGAAATAATATTATAAGAGTTGGTATTATTGATGGTTTTCCCTGGTCTATCTATAATATAAAAGGTAGATTGATTAATAACAAAGAGGCTGTACTTGTGCAGGAATCGGAATATGATATAATTAGTGCATTTTTGTTGGAAGAATATTTAAATCAATTTTTATAAATCTACTTACCTGAAATATTCGAGTTTAAATCAGATCATTTTTATTAGATCAATCAAAACTGACAAAGCTAAAGTAATTACATTTTACCTTAGCTTTAGAAAAATTCTCTTTAATAGCCTCAAGTGATTTTAAAGAATTATCAATGCCGATCCATTGACGCCTTAGTCTGTTAGCAACCAGAAGTGTTCCACCTGAACCGGCAAAACAATCCAGAACCAGAGAACCTTCATTTGATGAATTAAGAATTATCCGTTTTAACAAATCGTGATTCTTTTGTGTAGGATAATTAACATAAGACAATCCTTTATCCTTAAACTCCCATACATCCTGAACTTTTTTGCCTTTATGATCTTTTGCAAAGACCATTTTACGGGGATTACCGGTTTCCGACCATTCAATTAACCCCTCCATATCCAATCTCGTAAGCTCTTCCCTGCTATACCTCCAATGTCTTCCCTTTGGTGGCTTAAGTCCGTTCCACTCTTGCCCCGTATCACCATCAATTGTTATCCCGGGAGCATGCAACGGATTTGTTGTATATTTGCCTAATCTGGAATGCACCTTTGGAAAAAAATTATTTACTTCTTCTTCTGATAATGGTTCTTTTATATCATTGAAAATATTCAAATCTCTGTTCTTTACATAAAACAAAATCATATCCGAATAATTCCCATAAGCGTTTCGGGCAAAGTTTTTAGGATTGCATTTAATACGGGTTATATCATTAATGAAATTATTATAACCAAAAACTTCATCCATAATAATTTTCACATAGTGCCCTAGCTTCTTGTCAATATGCAAATAAATACTTCCTTGATCTGATAAACATTTCCTTAAAAGCATCAGGCGTTTACGCATAAATTCCAAAAACTCATGATTAACTAAAGTATCATTATAAGCAAGATCATTATTTATATTTACATAATCCTGTCCTGTACCAAAAGGCGGATCAATATATATGAGATCAACTTTTTCTTGAATATTTGGTAAAAGATGCTTCAGTACCGAGAAGTTATCACCTGAAATAAATTTATTGTACCGGAGCTGATGATTTATTTCATTTTCCTGAAATGCCCCATTGACTCTATAATTTAAAATTTCATTTTCATCAACTCGTCCTTCATAACCCAGCAAACAATTTCTTGACTTCTTTAAATAAATTGTTTCAACATCCGATACCGTTGTATTACGATTTATAAAATTTTCAAAATCCTTATATGGTATCCTGTAATTTTTATTAATCCTTACTGCATTTAATTCCTTCTCTCGAATGTATTTGGAAACAGTTTGTCTTGTCACGCTTAATGTGTCGGCGACCTCTTCAATAGTAAGAAAGTTTTTACTTGCCATGTTATAATTATTTGACTGCAAATTAACCTATTTTAACACAAATATACAAGTAACATAATAAAAAATATTAAAAAAAGATATGAGGGGATATGAATAAGTATCAAAAATTAGGACTCGGGTATTGACAATCAAATATCATATATCAGGTTTTAGGTATTACTTTTCTTTTGCTTCTTCGACCGTATCAGGATAACAATTCCAAGTAAAACAAACGGAATACTAAGTAATTGCCCCATATTCAGTGCCATGTTATCTTCAAAGCCAACCTGGGGTTCTTTAATGAATTCTATTAAAAATCTTGCTGAGAAAAGTAATATTAAAAACAAACCGAAAATATATCCATCCTTTAATTTGATTCCTTTTCTCCGGTATATTGCAAATAGCAATACAAAAATCAATAAATACGAAAGAGCTTCATAAATCTGTGTGGGATGCTTAGGAACGGTTTCACCCCATCTTACAAAGGTAAATCCCCATGGCAAACTTGTCTCAACGCCAAAAATTTCCGAATTCATCAGGTTGCCCATCCTGATAAAAAATCCCGCAAGGGCAACAACAATAACAACCCTGTCAATTATCCACAAATAAGATTTTTTCGCCTTACGCGAAAAAAAATACAAGGCAATTAGTATTCCGACAGCAGCGCCATGACTTGCAAGCCCGCCTTCCCATATTTTCAGGATATTGAGCGGATGACTAAGGTAACACTCAGGTTCATAAAATAAGCAATGACCCAACCGCGCTCCGGCAACCGTACCAATAACCATATACATAGTTAAGGTATCTAACAGTTTCGGGGGTATCTTTTCTTTTTTGAAAATACTACCCATAATGATATAGCCAAACACAAACCCCAAGGCAAACAACAAACCATACCACCTGATAGCAAAGCTGCCAATCCTGAATATTTCAGGGTCAACATTCCAGATAATTGCAGATATAATCATAAGGAAATTAATTTAAGCGACAAATATACGAAAGGAATGAGTAAAATGACTAATCCCGAAAACTTTCGGGATAAAATGACTAAAATATTTTACGGATTTAAAGCGACTCAGATATTCCCCGGATAAACTTTTTACCCGTCCGCACGTACAGTCAGGCGGGCTTTTATCTTTTTAAACTAACCATCGAAATCAGGTTTTGAATCCTTAACTTAAGGACAGATAATTCGTAAGTAAGATTCAACCCATTATACTTTTCAGCATTTTTTAATGCCTCCTTTAAGTTAAATTCTTTTTGATCCATTTTGAAATATATCTTTTTTTTATAAAAATGATCAGCAAGGTATTCCTGCTCGGTTTGCCCGGATGTGGGAATAAAAATCGCCTTTCCCCCCAAGGCTGCCAAATCCATAATAGTTGAATAACCCGGTCGTGACAGAATAACCTTTGAATCAATAATACATTGTTTCAGTGTTTTGCTTTCGAGATGTGAAAAAACCTTGATATTGTTGTTCAGATTATGTTCTTCAATCATTTCAGGTTTTCCGCTTACAATAATGGCTTTAAAGTCAGTGTCTTTCAATTCTTCCAAAATTCTGTTTTCCAGAATAGTCCTTTGGGGTTCAGGCCCGGAAAGCATTACCATTAAATCATATTTGAAATGCTCTGTTGATTCTGATAAGGAATTTTCAGTTTGTTTATTAGCGAACCTTGATAATGGTCCGATGTAATACGAATTTGCAGGTAAAGGTTTTTTATGTGAAAGCTCACCGGAAAGGTTTAATTCGCCTTTAAAATCGGGTATCCAACATTCATTGAATTTTGATATATAAAACTTGTTAATTTTATAAAGAACCGGTTCAAAGAATTTCAATTTGCCAGGTGTTTTTATCATTATTTGATGGGTCATAAACACACAGGGTATATCTTCCGTCCATAATCCAAAACGATTATCAGAAATCACCACATCAATTTTTAACTTTCTGACTATTTCTTTTAAATATTTATTTTCTTTTTTGATCCCTTTTATAATCCGAGGAGCCAGAAAAAACATCTTTAGAGCCATATTACCTTTTCCGGGATAACTAAAATTGTAACCGGGAAATTTTTCAAATTGCAAATCGGGAAATTCATTTTTTAAGAAAGCCAGAGGTCGGTTATCAGCTCCGATAATAACATTTGCATTTTGCCTGATTAATTCGTTTATAACAGGAACACATCTCGTTGCATGGCCTATTCCCCAATCCAACGGGCAAACTAATATATTGGGCTTTCTTTTCAAAATAATGTATTCGTGCTTTTTTACAAAGTTACCAAAATACAACATTTTAAATTCGGTTCATGAATAATTTATCTTATTTTTGACTTCCAAAATCTTCAACATTGTTTAACCAGTTGAAATCGAATTTATAAAATTTAGATAATTTAGATGAATAATAATCAGTATGATAGTTTGAAAAAAAATCCAAATCACTTTTCTACGGGTTTAATTTATAATATAGGAATAACATTAATACCGGGAATTGGCGACATCAACGGTAAAAAGCTGATCTCGTATTGCGGCAGCGCTGAAGCCATTTTTAAGGAAAAAAAAAGAAACCTGATAAAGATCCCGGGCATTGGCGAATCGTCTGTAAATTCAATTATTTCGCAAAAGGTTCTTAAAAGAGCTGAAGAAGAGATTGAATTCATAAATAAATATAACATAACTCCATTATTTTTTCTCGATAAAGATTACCCCCAACGGCTGAAGCATTGTATCGATAGCCCTGTAATGCTTTATTATAAAGGGAATGCCGATTTGAATGTGCCAAGAGTAATTAGTATAGTCGGTACAAGGAGAGCTTCTGAGTATGGAAAGGAAGCCTGTAATAAAATTATTGAAGGTTTATCCGATCTGAATATTTTGGTGGTTAGCGGATTAGCCTATGGCATTGACACAAATGCTCATAAGGCTGCTTTGAAAAATAACTTGAAAACCGTTGGGATTTTAGGCCATGGACTTGATCGTATCTATCCTTCTGCAAACAAGAAACTGGCTGAAAAAATGATAGAAAATGGCGGATTGTTAACCGATTTTATTAATAAGAGCAACCCTGACAGGGAGAACTTCCCGAAACGTAACAGGATTATTGCAGGCATTGCTGATGCACTTATTGTTATTGAATCCGCTATGAAAGGGGGAGCTTTAATCACAGCAAATATTGCCAATTCATATAACAGGGATGTATTTGCCGTACCCGGCAAAATCAATAGCTACTATTCAGAAGGATGCAACTTCCTTATTAAAACAAACAAAGCAGCATTGATACAATCGGCTAAGGATGTTAAATATATAATGCTGTGGGAATCAATAACCGAAGAAACATCCAAACAACAGAAATTATTTGTTGAATTATCTGCGGAAGAAGAACTTATTGTAAATATCCTGAAAGAGAATGAAGAAACAAGTATTGACTATATCGTCCTTGAGTCAAAACTTTCCTCAAGTAAAATAGCCTCAATACTTTTAAATCTCGAATTTGAAGGAGTTATAAAAAGCCTGCCCGGCAAAATGTATAAATGCTTATAGTGTCTTACTGGTTTTTTGTTCGTTTATATTCTTCATTAAGTTCAAAGGCTTTATAATAGAGCAATAATACTATTACAAAGGCACCGATACTAAGGAAGATCAATAACCGGTTATCCTCTGAAATAAAACAAAAACTGTATAGGGCATGAAAAAACGAGGCGCCAAATAATGCCGTCATTGAATCAACGAATTTGTTTTCACGTGATTTTGCCAATCCGACAAAAAAACCAAGAATAACTGCAAAGAAAAGATTTGCAAAAACAACCGTGATGGCATATAAAAAATCAATGTCAGGGTAATATGGTAAAATTGCGTACAGGATATTGCCCATAAAAGCAAAGCCCAAAGAGATCATAGCGCAGTAAACAATACCGTCGAGCGGGCCATTGAAACTATTTTTAGGAAAAGCATAATATCTTAATATTAGATACTTTCCTAATTCAGAACCAAGCCCCATTACGACAAAAGAATAAAAAATAATTCTTCGTAAATTACTGAAAACATCTAAACCAAATTGCCTTGCTATGTATTGAAACAACAAAAAGATTGTAATACTTAACATACCCCAAATAAAACAGGAAATAAGCCCGGGATACCGGTTTTTGTCGCGTTTAGTCCAGATAATAGCAATTATCAGTCCGGCAATTAGCGGACCCAAAAGCAATGAAATAATATAATTTAAGACCATAACAATTAAGTTTTATCTGCCAAAAATACAAATTGATTTAATATATCAAACGCAAAAACAAAATAATTTCCTGATTTTAATAATTTATAAATTAAACCTGTGATTCATTACGATTGTTTTCCTTACTGTAAATTTCAGTCTGACGCTGAATTGATTCGATATGTACTATTTCAAGAAGCTTTTGCAGGAATTCTTTTTTCAGCCCCGAATCCAATCCTGTTTTCAACCTGTCCTGAACGATTTTGCTCCATCGTTTTAACTGGAGAATAGTGATGTTGTGGTCTCTTTTATATTTCCCTATTTCATCAATCAGACCCATACGACGCGACAAAATATTAATCAGTTCAGCATCTATTTTATCAATTTCGGTTCTCAATTCTTCAAGCTTGCTCTCAAAATCAATATTCCCCTTTTCTTTTCTGATTATGAGAGATGAAATCAACCGGGACAAATTTTCAGGTGTAATTTGCTGCTGGGGGTCGGTAAGCGCATTATCCGGATCGTAATGCGATTCAATCATCAGCCCGTTCATTTCCAGGTCGAGAGCTTTTTGAGAAATTTCAAGGAGTAAATCCTGTTCTCCGCATATATGGCTTGGATCGCATATAACAGGAAGATTGGGTATTAATCTTTTTAGTTCGATAGGTATTTCCCACATAGGGGCATTACGGTAAGGGGTTTTATCAAAAAAGTAAAAGCCGCGGTGTATGGCAACCAGCCTTTTAATGCCTGATAAATTGATACGTTCAAGCGCTCCGATCCATAAATTCAAATCAGGATTAACGGGATTTTTTATCATTACAGGAATATCAACACCCTTTAAAACGCTTGCCAGGTCTTGCAAAGAAAATGGATTAACAACAGTTCTGGCGCCAATCCATAAAATATCAACATCGTTATTCAATGCAATATCAACATGTTCGGGAAGGGCAACTTCAACGGCAGTAAGCAAACCGGTTTCCTTTTTCACCTTCTTAAGCCATTGAAGCCCTTTAATTCCGACACCTTCGAACAATCCCGGACGAGTTCTCGGTTTCCAAATTCCGGCTCTGAATATTTTTACATTTGGAATCTTAGAAATTTTTCTTGCCGTAATAAGCACTTGCTCTTCCGATTCAGCGCTGCACGGGCCGCTGATGACTAAAGGAAATTCCTTGATATCAAGCCATTCTTTCAAAGGTAATATGTCGAGATTGATACTCATTATCCGGTACAAAATTACTTAAAACAGTGAATGACTAAAATTTTAAATGACTAAAATAAAAAAAGTACATAATTTTGCAAAATCAATATTAAAGTTAAAATTAATGGATAAGTTAACGAGGACAAAAATCATCGATCTGATTAATTCCGGTGAATATGGAAAAACCGTAAACGTAAAAGGATGGGTAAGAACCAAACGCGGCAGTAAAAATGTTGCATTTATTACATTAAATGATGGGTCAACTATTCATAATATACAAATAGTTGTTGACCTGAATGTTATTAAAGAAGAAGATATCCGGAATATCAACACGGGGGCTTCCGTTTCAATTACGGGAGAATTGATAGAATCTCCAGGTAGCGGACAAAAAGTGGAGATAAATGCAAAAGCTATTGAAATTTTAGGCGAGGCTGACCCGGATGAATATCCTTTACAGCCTAAAAAACATTCCTTAGAGTTTCTTCGTGAGAAAGCACATTTACGGTTCAGGACAAACACATTTGGAGCTATCACAAGGGTTAGACATGCCATGATTTTTGCTATTCATAAATTTTTTAATGATAAAGGTTTTTGCAATATTCATAGCCCTATAATCACCGGAACTGATGCCGAAGGCGCCGGAGAAATGTTCAGGGTTACCGTACTTGATCTTATAAATCCACCGCTTAATGAAGATGGTTACGTTAATTTTAAAGAAGATTTTTTTGGCAAGGAAACCAATCTGACTGTCTCGGGACAATTAGAAGCTGAGCTTGCCGCCTTGGGTCTGTCGGATGTATATACTTTCGGACCAACCTTCAGGGCGGAAAATTCAAATACTTCCAGGCATCTTGCTGAATTCTGGATGATTGAACCCGAAATGGCTTTTTACGATATTAACGATGATATGGATTTGGCAGAAGAAATGCTCAAATACCTGATTAAATACGCCATAGATAATTGCCCTGATGACCTGGCGTTTTTAAGTAAACGCTTATTAGATGAAGAAAAAACAAAAAAACAGGAAGAGCGTTCGCCAATGGAATTAAAAGAAAAACTCCTGTTTGTTCTGGATAATGATTTTGAGCGGACTACTTATACCGAAGTTATTGATATTCTGAAAAACTCGAAACCAAATAAAAAGAAAAAATTCCGGTTCCTTATAGAAGAATGGGGAGCCGACCTGCAATCGGAACATGAAAGATACCTTGTGGAAAAACATTATAAAAAGCCGGTAATGGTAACCGACTACCCTAAAGATATCAAGGCATTTTATATGAAGGTGAATGATGACGACAAAACTGTGAGAGCGATGGATGTTCTTTTTCCACAAATCGGAGAGATAATAGGTGGTTCGCAAAGAGAGGAAAATTACAACCGGCTTTTAAAACGAATGCGTGAAATGAATGTGCCGGAGAAAGAAATGTGGTGGTACCTTGAAACAAGAAAATTCGGTACTGTTCCACATAGTGGTTTCGGATTGGGTTTCGAAAGAATGATGCAATTTATTACAGGTATGGGAAATATCAGGGATGTGATACCCTTTCCAAGAGCACCGCAAAGCGCAGAATTTTAATATTAACGGTTCATAAAATAAATATTTATTCAAATTTGGATAATTAATAAAAAAGTCGGATATTTGTTCAACTATTTAGGGCAAAAACAGAAATAAAGAATTTACATGTTACATCAACGACTACAACAAAAACTTCTTCAAAAACTATCGCCGCAGCAGATACTGCTCATGAAGCTGTTGCAAATTCCTACTATTGCCCTTGAACAAAGAATAAAACAGGAAATAGAAGAAAATCCTGCATTAGATGAACCAGATGAAGCTGATGAAGCTGATGAAAAGGAACAGGACTTTGAAGATCCGATAAAAGACGATGAATCTGAAGGCGAAAATGAGGAGGAATTTGAATCGAAAGACAGCAAGGAAGAATTTGACCTGGATGACTATATTTCGGATGATGATGATATTCCTTCGTATAAACTAAGCGCTAACAACACAAGCGCTGATGATGAGAGGAGGGAAATACCTTTTGTTTCAGGAACAAGCTTCCACGATTTATTGCTTTCACAATTAGGTTTGCATAGTCTTGACGAACGGCAGAATGAAATTGCAGCTTACATAATTGGAAATCTTGACGATTCAGGTTACCTGAACCGCGATATCAACGCTATGGTGGATGATCTGACTTTTACTCAGAATATTCAATCAACAAAAGAAGAATTACTCGAATTACTATCGCTTATCCAGGAATTTGACCCATCAGGTGTGGGCGCTCAAAACCTGAAGCAATGCTTGTTAATTCAATTGAGAAAAAAGGAAAACACCTCTAAAGCTACAGAGATTGCAATCCTGATTATGGAAAGATACTTTAATGAATTTACAAAAAAACACTTTGAGAAAATTTTACAGAAAGCAAAAATAACCGAACAGGATCTTAAGGATGCCATTGATGAAATATTAAAACTAAATCCTAAACCCGGTAATTCACTTGGCGAAACCTCGAAGACAAACCATTATATACTTCCTGATTTTATCATTTATAATAATACCGGCAGCCTGGAACTTCAGCTTAATTCAAAAAACACACCCGAACTCAGGCTTAACCGAACTTATGTAGATATGCTTGAAACTTATGCAAACAGTAAGAATAAAAGCAAAAGTAAAGATACTATCACTTTCGTTAAGCAAAAGATCGACTCGGCAAAATGGTTCATAGATGCTATAAAGCAAAGGCAAAACACACTGCAGGTAACCATGAATGCTATAATGAATTACCAGCGCGAATATTTTCTTACCGGTGATGAAATCACGCTCAGACCAATGATACTTAAAGATATTGCTGAAATTGTAAACCTTGATATATCCACTATTTCGCGTGTCGCAAATAGTAAATATGTTCAAACTCCTTTCGGCACTTTTCTCTTAAAAAGCTTTTTCTCCGAATCAATGCAAACCGAAAACGGTGAAGAGGTATCTACACGTGAAATTAAAAAAATACTGACAGATTGTATTGACAATGAAGATAAAAGCAAACCTAAAACTGATGAACAGCTTACTAAAATACTTATAGAAAAAGGTTACAATATAGCCAGACGTACCGTTGCCAAATACCGTGAACAACAGAATATACCGGTTGCCAGGTTAAGAAAAGAACTTTGAATTGACTATTGATTATTTTTGATTCTGTAAACCTCTGTATAAGCATGTATCTACATGGAAGAAAAAATTGCCAAAATAATTTCTGTTGTTTTTTATCCAATGCTTATTCCGTCATATACAATACTGATACTTTTCAATATTAACAATTATATTTCATTGCTTATCCCATTTTCAGCCAAATTGCTGATACTCGGCATGGTGTTTATTACTACTTTCCTTTTCCCGATATTATTCATATTTATTATGAAACGAAAAGGAATAGTAAAAACCCTTCAAATGGAAACAAGAGAAGAGCGGATATATCCTTTTGCTGTTACAGCCATTTTCTATTTTTTATCTTACTATATGCTTAAACAATTACATATATCTGATATCTATTATCTTTTTCTGTTAGGTGCGACCTTCTTAATAATTATTGCCTTATTAATAACCTTTTACTGGAAAATTAGTGTTCACATGATAGGTATTGGAGGAATGCTTGGAGCTTTAATCGGAATTTCTTTCAGAATTAATATCGATTTTGTAATCCTGATCGCACTTACTGTTTTATGCTCAGGGATTGTGGGCTTTGCACGATTGAAATTAAACGCCCATATACCTTTGCAAATATATACCGGGTTTTTATCCGGTGTAATTATTATGCTTTTAGTTTTTCTTATCTGAAAATCAGAAAGGGATAATTGTTATACCAATAGAAATAGGGTACATTTCAGGTCCCTTTCCTTTTACAAACAAAGTGGATAGCTGGTAATACCCCCATAAATTGAACCATTTATAGCCCAGGCGTGCAGTAAAGCCATACCTGTTTTTTTCAACATTTTTAATTTTTCCTTTCTTATAAATAACGAGGTTTGTATTGCCCTCGATGTAATCATCTCCTTTATATTTTGTTTGAGCCTTCATTAAAAATCCAAATTTGAATCCAACGGCAAACCTGACCTCACTTTTCGATTTAAACCTGAGTTCAAAAGGGATATCAAAGTAGGTTGCAACAAATTTTGTTCTTTTATAACTGATCGAATCAGGTATAGGTTCAAAATATGTTGAATCATTAATAGTTACTGTCCTGCAATTATTAAACATATTATGTACTCCTATCCCGATTCCGGGTGAGAAACTGAAATTACTCTCTCCAAGCATAAAGTTGTATGAACCAAAAACATTTACTCCGGGATTAATTGTTTTAGGGTTGAGGTCTTTGGGCACATCCTGCCACAAATCGGAAAACACGTCTAATCCAAAAGTGAACTTTCGCTTTGTTTCGTCAGTAACTACTTGTGAAAAAGTATTAATTACCAGTGTGCTTAAAATGATAACGAGAATTTTTTTCATCATGATGAATTTTTCAACTTTATGGCAAAGATATAATAATATTACGAATACTTATTCTTTTTCATACCCCCTGGTAAGATAAAATGCAGCTTTATCAAAGAATAACATCATTCTTCGTTCCAGTTCAAGGGAAATGTAAATATCAATGGTTTTATTCCACATTCCCTGCGAAAGGGCAAATTCCCAAATGTTTTTTCTGATAAGACTTAAAGCGCTGATTACCTCACTCGACTTAAACCCTTCATTTTTCCTTCTTTTTCCCATTTCTACATAAAAGTCGCGATTATCCTTATCGGAGAAAATACCTTTCAGCCAATGACCGAATTGAATAATAACTTTCCTTCCGCGGTTTAACACCTCTTCTTTATCCATCTTTCTGTAGCTCAAAGTAGAGCGTTTTGTATAAACGTCTTTTACCCATTTTTCCGCAATCAGGTCTGCATTATTTTCAATTACATCAATGAGCCGGTCAGAGAGAAAATGTTTCTTTTTTTGCTCGAACTCATCTTCGTCCCTTGCCAGATTAAACGAATCAACTATAGCCCAGTAATCAACTTTGCTTTTTATGTATGCTTTTATAGCTTTAACATTCGATTTGAATGGCAGCACGGGTAAACGGTCAATAGGAAAATATTTAACATGTGTGGCATCATCGCCGGCTTCTGGCTTTCCGCCAATTTGCTCAACCTCGAAGGTGATAAAGGTTAAATCACCGTAATACCTGCTGGTAACAGAATCAACATCCACGAGGCTGATAATTTTTCCTTTAATACCTGATTCTTCCTTGAGTTCACGCAAGGCAGCGCTTTCGATACTTTCGCCTGTTTCGGCAAAACCGGTTGGCAAGCACCATTTGCCCTTGTATGGCCTATTTCCTCTTTTTACCAAAAGTATTTTCCTGCTGACGCTGTGAATGCACGAAACCACCGGCAAAGGATTTTCATAAAAATAGGTTTTACAAAATGGGCAATAAAGCCTTAATATATCACCTTCCTTTTTTGATGTAATCTTATTTCCACAATACGGGCAATGTTTTTGTTTTTTCTTAGTCACAATTATTTTTTTATCGGATTTGTACAAATAAAAACAGTATCGTTCTTTGTAATTCTAATTTCACCGGTTTTTATAATATGATTTATCAGCTCTTCTTCCACTTTTCGAATAATTTTATAATCGTTTATTAAAAAGTCTGGTAATAAAAATGATTTTTTATGGCGGAAATATTGTAAATATTTTTCAGTAGCTTGTGCCGAAAAAATAAGTTCATTTATAAAATCCTTTTTTTCAATACTCCCAAAATGCTCTGAAAGCTGCCGGTATCCATTATCACCTGAGAAATTATTCACAAGCTCGTCGTAAGGAACGGTTTTTAATTGTTTATAACCATTTTTATATAATGCTTTTAATACCAGATAGTAAAGCTCTTTTAAATGAGAACCTGAATGAGTTATAATGATACAAACTCCCGAACTATCAAGGATTCTTGCTAATTGTGGAATTATCCGGGGGAAGAAATACAAAGAATAACTGCTTAGTATCAAATCAACACAGTTACGTTCAAACGCTTGCAATGCATCAACTCCCGAGTTATAAAATTTACCTTTAAAATCACACTTTTTGCAAAGATTTAAAAATACATCCCTGTACTCATCAAAACAATCAATGCCTGAAACAATTATTTCCGGAGCAGTTTTATTAAATAATGCTTCCGTAAAAAACCCAAAGCCGCAACCAATGTCAACAATATGTTTTGTATTTATTAAGTCAATTCCCTCAAGGGCTACTTTCCTTATATCTTTTTTATTAGAGGAATGCGTCCGGATAATTTCAGCACATTCCAAATGACTGTCAACATCACGGAAAGCATCTGCTAATTCGTTTTCCGGGAAATTCATATAGTTTTATTTATCAGCAAACAAATATAGTAAAATTACAGGTTAAAAGCAAATTGATGATTATTAATGATTAGTGAATTAAGAATTAAAGACTGAATACTAAATCAAATAACCATTAATTTTATTTTTCCTTTTTAAAGAATTTTTTTTGGAAGATTATTAAAATGAAAACCCCGATTGTGATGGAAGAATCGGCAATATTAAAAACGGGTCTGAAAAAGATAAATTCAGTACTTCCCCAAAACGGGAACCAGGCAGGGTAATATCCTTTTATAACAGGGAAATAAAGCATATCAACAACTTTTCCATGCAAAAAACTGCCGTAACTTCCTTCGGGCGGAAAAAATATTGCAACTTCATGAAATTTGCTTTCGCTGAATATCATACCATAAAATGCACTGTCGATAATATTTCCCAGAGCTCCGGCAAGTATGAGTGACAGACTCAGAATCAGACCGCTTTTTTGATTTCTTTTTATAAGCCGGATCAGATATCCTCCTATAATAATAACAGCAAATATCCTGAAAATACTGAGGAATAGTTTTCCGAAATTTCCACCGAATTTCATCCCGAATGCCATTCCTTCGTTCTCGGTAAAATGAATAATGAACCAATTACCGAGAACAGGAATTTCCTGACCTATGGTCATGTGGGTTTTAACCCAAATCTTAAAAACTTGATCTGCGATTAAAACTAACAGGATTATAAATGCCGCTTTCTTCAATATAAAAGGAAAAGGTTGAAAGTAAATAATTTTACTTTTTTTGAGATCGATTTAATTTAGCGTCAATACTGAGGGTAGCATGAGGCACACTTCTCAGCCTTTCTTTTGAAATTAGCTTGCCGGTAACCCTGCAGATACCATAAGTTTGATTTTCAATTCTGATCAGGGCGTTTTCAAGTGAATTAATAAATTTCTGCTGCCGGGAAGCAAGTCGGCTGTTTTCTTCTTTTGATAACACCTGGTATCCTTCTTCCAGTACTTTAAAAGTCGGGGAAGTATCAGTAGTATCATGTTCGTTGGCATGTGAATAAGCATCTGTTAGCATTTTAAGGTCTTCCCTTGCTTTTTCGAGTTTTTCCAGAATGATCTGACGAAATTCTTCCAGTTCCCCATCTGAATATCTGGTTTTTTTTACTTTCGTAGTTGTGTCTTCCTTTGTCATAGCCGTATATTTTTGGTTATAAACGTATATTTAATTAAATTGTTTCTCAATGATAATATTTGTTTTAAGATTTTCAGCTAATTCAATTTGTACTTTTTTATCTTCATCAATCTTATCTGTAAGTTCCAGTGAACCAGCTAAAGTTTCCGAGCAAATATAAGAATAATTTGTATTCACAGCTAATTCTAATTCATTATTTTTTTCAATTTTTATTGCAATCTTATCGGTAACCTCAAATTGCTTTTCTTTCCTTATGTTTTGAATCCTGTTTATTAGTTCACGGGCAATACCTTCGTTTTTTAATTCATCTGTAATAGTAATATCTAACGCAACGGTTAATGGTCCTATTGTGCTGATAAGCCAGCCCGGGATATCTTCCGTGATTATCTCAACGTCGGAGAGATGAATTTCAATATCTTCATCATTAATTTTGAGAGAATATTTCCCATCTGTTTCAAGTTGTCCGATCTGATATTTGTCAAACTTAGAGAGTTCTGAGGCAATTAATTTCATCAGCTTTCCGTATTTTGGCCCTAAAACTTTAAAGTTTGGTTTTACTTTTTTAACCAAAATACTATCGTCGATCATGTATTCCAATTCTTTCACATTAACTTCCGAAAGAATCAGTGTTTTTACAGCCTCAACTTTTTCTTTGAAATTACCGTTAAGAACAGGGATCATTATTTTATTTAATGGCTGACGAACCCTGATATTAGTTTTTTTACGCAACGACAGAACCATGGAAGATATTTTTTGAGCCAGTTCCATTCGTTCTTCCAGATCCTTATCAATCACAGATTCATCAGCTTTCGGGAAATCGGATAGATGAACTGAATCCGCATTAAATCTTTTTGTAACATTATTCAGATCAACAAACATTTTCTCCATAAAGAACGGAGCAATAGGAGATGCTAATTGTGCAATTACTTCAAGGCATTTATATAATGTTTGATAGGCAGAGATCTTATCTTCAGAATATTCGCCTTTCCAGAACCTTCTTCTGCTCAAACGCACGTACCAGTTGCTAAGGTGAACATCAAGAAATTCTGCAATTGCCCTTCCGGCTTTGGTTGGTTCGTAATCGTTGTAATACTCATCTGCATTTTTTATCAGAGTATTTAATTCAGAGATTATCCACATGTCGAGTTCCGGTCGCTTTTCTGCCGGAATTTCTTCTTCAGAATAATCAAATCCGTCGATATTAGCATACAGAGCAAAAAATGCGTAAGTATTATATAATGTACCAAAAAATTTCCGCCGTACTTCATCCACGCCTGTTAAATCGAATTTCAGGTTGTCCCAGGGTTGGGCATTAGTGATCATATACCAGCGGGTAGCATCAGGTCCGTATTTTTCAATTGTTTCAAACGGATCGATGGCATTACCGAGGCGTTTCGACATTTTATTACCATCCGCATCAAGGACAAGCCCGTTTGACAGGCACGCCTTAAATGAAACAGAGTCGAAAACCATTGTGGCAATGGCATGTAAAGTAAAAAACCAGCCTCTTGTCTGATCAACACCTTCGGCAATAAAATCAGCCGGAAAATATTCATCAAGATTTTCTTTATTTTCGAAAGGATAATGGAACTGAGCATAAGGCATGGCGCCCGAATCGAACCATACATCTATCAAGCCGGGTTCGCGGTACATTTTATTACCGGAAGGAGAAACAAGTATGATCTCATCAACATAAGGTTTATGAAAATCAAATGTTTCATAGTTATCTTTTGAATTGTCTCCCGGAACAAAGTTTTCAAGAGGATTTGAAGTCATGAATCCTGCTTTAACCGACTTCCCGATTTCTTTTTTCAGTTCTTCCGCCGAACCCATACAAATTTGTTCCTCCCTGTCCTCAGTAGTCCATACAGGCAAAGGAACTCCCCAGAACCTCGATCGCGACAGGTTCCAGTCAACCAGATTTTCCAGCCAATTGCCAAATCTCCCAATACCGGTTGCTTTTGGTTTCCAGTTTATGGTGTTGTTAAGTTCAATCAATCGCTCTTTGAAAGCTGTTGTTTTTATAAACCAGGAATCTAAAGGATAATACAGGATTGGTTTATCAGTACGCCAGCAATGAGGGTATGAGTGAACGTATTTTTCGATTTTAAAGGCTTTGTTTTCTTTTTTAAGCTTTACAATTATTTCAATGTCAACCGGGTCATCTTTATCAGGGTCGGAATCCGGGTCGTATTCAGGTTTTACATACCTGCCTGCAAATTCACCCATTTCATCAACAAATTTACCTTGTTTGTTAACCATAGTTAACGACCCTATTCCGTTTTCTTTTGCTATTTTAAAGTCATCGGCACCAAAACTCGGGGCAATGTGGACAATTCCCGTTCCTTCGTCGGTTGTAACAAAATCTCCGGTAAGCACTTTAAAAGCATCACCGTTTATTGGCTGCGCATAAGGCAATAATTGCTCAAATCTGATTCCTTCAAGCTTTTTACCTTTAAATTCATCAATCACCTCAAAAGGAATATTTTTCTTTCCGGGTTCGTAATTTTCCAGCTTTAACTCAGCATTGCTTTCGGGGAAATATTTGTCTAACAGATCCTTGCCAAGGATAACCGTGATTGGTTTATGGGTATATGGATTAAATGTTTTTACTTTGATATAATCAATTTTATGACCCACTGCAAGAGCTGTATTGGAAGGGAGCGTCCAGGGAGTTGTTGTCCATGCCAGGAAGAACAGATCGCCATGAGGGTCATCGAATAAAAAATTGGATTTTTCGTTTCTTACAACCCTGAATTGAGCTACGACAGTATTATCTTTGATATCTTTATAACAACCGGGCAGGTTCAGTTCGTGTGAGCTGAGTCCGGTTCCGGCAGCAGGAGAATAAGGCTGGATGGTATGCCCTTTATACAATAATCCCTTATCGTATAAACGTTTCAACAACCACCAAACTGTTTCAATGTATCTGTTGTCGAAAGTAATATATGGATTTTTCAGATCGACCCAATAGCCCATTTTTACTGTGAGGTCATCCCATAAATCCTTGTATCGCATTACTTCCTTACGGCATGCTTTGTTATAATCTTCAACAGAAATTTTTTTTCCGATATCTTCTTTTGTAATACCAAGCGATGTTTCAACACTTATCTCAACCGGCAGTCCGTGGGTATCCCAACCGGCTTTTCTTTCAACCAGATAACCCTTCATAGTTTTATAACGGCAAAAGATATCTTTAATAGCTCTTGCCATCATGTGGTGTATGCCGGGTCTTCCATTGGCAGAGGGAGGACCTTCGTAGAATACAAATAGCTTATGACCTTTCCTTATGTCAATACTTTTCTCAAATGTTTTGTGTTGATTCCAGTATTCTCCGATCTCTTTTCCTATCTGAGTTAAATCCAGCTTTTTGTATTCCGAATATTTCTGTTTCATTAAATCTGAACTTTCTTATAAGTTTTTAAAAATCGTGCAAAAGTAAAAAATTATCTGATTCAACAATTCTAAATAATTCATGGGTTGAACTGGCAGTACAAAAAAAGGCTGTCTCAAAAAAAGACAGCCTTTTTTGAACGGAATTTTTCAATCGTTATTTTATAATAATTCGTCTGGAAATTATTCCTTCATTAGTTTCAACCTGAAAAAAGTAAATTCCGGTGTTGAACTGTGATGTATTTAGTTGATAAAACTTGCTGTTAACTTCCTCATCAGCCACAACCTGTCCGACATAGTTAAAAACCTTTATAGTTTTGATCTCATAATCAGAACTGATATTCACCTGTTCGATAGCCGGGTTTGGAAACACTGTAGTTGCATCAAGTGTATTTTCATTAATAGCTGTAATAAGAACTTCAACTGTATTAGATGGTTCAGATTCTCCTTCATCATATAATGCAGTAACAAAATACTGATGTAATCCTGAACCGGGATCTTCGTGTATAAATGGCAGTGGCGCGGTGTATAAATCTAAAAGGTTAAATCCACCTCCATTCAGAGAATGATAAACATTATAACCGATTAGGTCTTTATTCTGGGGTTCATCCCAGGTTAAATATACATCACTATTAATTATTTCAGCTTGCAGGTTGGTTGGCGGATTTAATTGACCAACGCCGAGTTCTTCCAACAAATAATCATCCACATAAAATTTCGGTGTGCCTTTATCTCCTGCCCATGCATAAAAATTTGAACCACCCAACTGGTTCATGTTATTTTGCCCGAAAGCGCCGGTACTCCATACCCAGCCATGAATAGTATTTCCTTCCAGTTTATACTCAGCCCAATCGTTGTTAAGATCAACAATAACTTCATTATACAACCAGGTATTATACTGGAATGTAAAAGTAGCTGCCGTTTGTCCGCCGCCATCTATGCTTCCTACTCCTCCATCATCAAAAAATACTTGCATCCCCCATAAACTGTTTGAGCCGGCAAAATCCTGTAATGTATTAAAATATCCTAAAAATCCATTAGGAACATAAATATAGAAACTTATTTTATACAAGCCGGTTGTATAATCTGAAATGGGTTTTACCAAATCATTAGTGCCTTGAATAATAACGGAATTGGAACCTATATATGCCTGGTCGGTGCTAATATACGGGTCTTCAGTCGAACATGGGTTATTGCTCCATGTTGTCCAGTCGGTTGAATTCTGACAAACTAATTGCTCAGCTGCATTGTATGCTTCAAAGTCATCGGAGAATATGGTATTAGTACCTCCGCCTATCAGTACTGAAGCCGAAGCTGACGGGATGGATTCACCTTCGTCATAAACAGCGGTAACATAGTATTCATAAGTTCCCGGATCAAGATTCTCATCAAAATAATTGATTTCCGTTGTATAATTTATATTTTCGTTATTCCTGTAAACATTATAGCCAAGCAGGTCTTTGCCTGATGGAGCATCCCAGGTTAACTGAACATCATTATTATTTACGATTTCAGCCTGGAGATTATCAGGTGGTGTAAGAGTAGAAGAGCCTTCGGGGTAAACATAAAAAATGGCTTCCTGGTTCTGATTAAAAGTATATCCGCCCGGATTCAGATTGTTAACATAAAAATACCCGTTGTACCAGCCGCTCCATCCCCAGTTAAAGTGGAAATAATTGGTGCCCTGGTATCCGTCGCAAACAAATGCATGTCCAACACTGCCTCCATAGCCGGCATAATAAAGAGGTCTGCCTGCATTCAAATCGTTTTTTAACTTATTTTCCCAGGCTGTTGCCGAAAAGCTGCTCTTGGTCAATAATTGCGCATCGGATGAATAAGTGAAATAATCTACAAGTGCATCACGGGCATCGGAACTAAAGGCGCCGGAACCAGACGCGGAGTATTGCATATCAACACCAACACCGCAGTGGTATAATAATGTTGCTACGGCAGTATTATTTGAATAAAGTTGATTAGGCATTGATGTCCAGTCATAAGTAGTAGCTCCGAAGTTAGCCGACTGGGTTCCGTAACCCTGGCAATAATATGAATGTGAACCGCTGCCTTGTTCAGGATAGTTGTGATATTTCATGACCTGACCCATGGCTGTTGCAACACATCCAACATAAACATGTCCGCATGGGCCTCCGTTATCAGGCGGACATAAAGCATTATAATAACAATTCTGATCCCAGTTTGTAGTCAATAAAGGATCGACGTTGTCAGTATAGCCGGGTTCAAAGTTAAATGTTAACAGTTCGTCCCATTTATTTACAATTGTTTCATCGGCTGATATTAAATTTTCCCTGACATAAACTATCTGATCAGTATAGTTCTTCATCCATGCAGAGAAATTGGGAGGGAGGTTGTCCATTTCGTCTTTATAGTTTCTTTCGAATGAATAACCTAAAATGGGATTAACATCATCATCGGCAGCTACAATCACAAAACCGCTATTAGTATTTATATCAAAAACATAATAAACAGGTAACCCATTAACGGTTTCGGTGTAACTCAAATGCAAGGTAATATCTTCATAAACCTCAGTACCTGAGTAATTCCAAAAATGATTTTTTGCCACTTGTGAAGCAACCTCGGTATTAACAACATCTGCCCTGGAAACTACCAGGAAACTCACTGCAATAAAAATTGAAAGATAAATTCGCTTCATAATTTTGATTTTTAATATTATTTAAACTATTGAAATTTTTAGCCTCAGCCTTTTACCATTTAATAATGAATTCGCAAAGCTATATTTTTACATTTCAGAAATTACGTTATTTCGTGTAAATAGTTGCCAAAAGTATAAAAAAAAGGCTGTCTATAAAAAGACAGCCTTTTTTTTGTATAGAAATTATTAATCGTTATTCGATAATAATTCTCTTAGAGATCGTACCTTCATCAGTTTCAATCCGGAAGAAATAAATTCCCGCATTGTACTGTGAAGTATTGATTTGGTAGAATTTGCTGTTAACCTGCTCATTTGCCACTATCTGACCGGCAAAGTTATAAACCATGACATTGTTTATTTCAAAATCAGATTTGATATTAACAACATCGCTTGCAGGATTCGGATAGATCATCGTGCTGTAGAAAATATTTTCTTCAATGCTTGTGATAAGAACAGAATCCTCATTTGAAGGAATTGACTCAACTCCGTTAAGCAGTGATGTAACATAGTAGTAGTTCCACCCAATAACAAACTCTGTATGAGTATAATATGTATTTACTGTATTGGCTATCGAATCATATGAACCACCTTCAGGTTTAAAGTAAACATTATACGACAAATCCTTAGTTGAAGATGGGATGAACTTAGAATATTGGTTAGTAGTAACTTTGCTTTCCGGGGCAGAAGCAAATGAACCGCCAGAAAATGAAGGAACTACTTCACGTCCGATCAATGGAGCAACAATTCCATCAGACAATTCTACATAGCCTGCAAGATTCCAGTTGTAGTCTAACGCACCACCGGTAAGAACATATAACGATTCCCAGGTACCAGCGGTTAAGATCATATCGCCTTTGTACTGAATTGCAGGACCTGCATCACAACCTGCAGGCCACGTACCTGCAAGATGAGTTGTTTCATAGCCGAACCAGAAGTCGGTAGAAGCACTAATAGTTACAGGATTATCAAGTTCAACTTCATTCCATTCGCCAACGTTAAAGGTAGCAAGAGGCTGGCTTAATACTTCAGTTGTGCCGTTTGGTCCTGTCCATACTTTAAGAATATATGAAGCATTCTCGTCGTTTGGAAAGAAACTGATTTTTGACAGAGTGTATCCGTCATAGTTAGTAAGGTCAGCAGGCTCCCAGTGAGAAGCTACACTGAATGTTCCGCCATTAGTCAGTCCGACAGCACTTGCGTTTTGACCATCATCCCACTGTATCCATTCAGCTCCACCAATACCTTCCCATGTAAGGTCAATTCCATTGATGCCTTCTACGGCTACCAGGTTAGTTGGTGGCGGAGGTCCTCCAGGAATAGTTACAGGTTCAGCACAAACTTGCTCTGATTCACAATCGTCGTAAACAGCAGATACGCAATATTCATAAGTGCCCGGAGCAAGTCCAAGGTCATCATATTCAGTATTTGTTGTATTACCGATGTTTGTACCATCCCTGAAAACATTGTAGCTGAGAACATCTCCTGAGGCAGGAGGATCCCATGTAAAGTGAACATTGACTAAATCAAATAGTGTTGCAACAGGATTTTGTGGTGGCAAACACGGAGGTGGGCCACCTAAGCAATAGTTGTCGAAGTGATAGAGTGGATTTCCATTGACTCCACCATCCCATGCATAGAAGTTAGAACCGCCAAGCTGGTTGAGTGTACCGGTTCCGAAGCAACCTGTACTCCATATCCAGCCGTGGATAAGTACATCGTCAAGGAAGAATTCACCCCAGTCATTATCAATGTCAACAGTTACTTTAATTGCCATCCAGGTGTCATAATCGAAAGTAAACACTTGTGCAAGCGCTGTACCGGCATCAATATTACCTTCTCCGAGATTGGTATGTCCAAAGTAAACCTGCATACCCCACTGGCTGTTAGTTCCGGCAAATTCCTGCAATGTATTAAAATATCCGTCACCTCCGGTTGGTACCAACATATCAAAGGTTATGGTATAGAAACCAGAAGTGTAGTTTTCTATTACATAAACCAGGTCGTTGGTTCCTGTAATTTCAACTACGTTGCCACCATCGTCAACGATGTATGGGTCTTCATTATTACAAGGCGTGCCGCTCCAAGTTGTCCAGTCATCCGGATTCACACAAACTAATTGATCGCCAACATTGTAAGATTCAAAATCATCACAGAATATATAACCCTCTTCAATAGTAACAGGAGCCGCACAAACTTGCTCTGATTCACCACCGTCGTAAACAGCAGATACGCAATATTCATAAGTGCCAGGAGCAAGATTGAGGTCGTCATATTCAGTGGTTGGTGCAGTAATATAATCTATGAGTACACCATCACGGAAAATATTGTAACCTATCGGGAATGGTCCTGTCGAACCACACAGTTCAAGACCCCAGATGTTTACATTCTGTGATGTTCCTAAAATAGTCCAGTAGTCAGTAACCAAATGATTATCAATTGCCAAACCACCTGCTATTCCGGTTCCAACAGCAACTACACTTCCAACATCAAAATACACACCTGTTTCAGTTCCTGATGGTAACTCCATTTGTATTAATTCATTCAGGGTAGCGCCTACCTGTGCATAACCCCAGAGGAACGGGCCATCTCCACAATAACTGGAACCTTGGTAAGCGAAGCCATAATAACTATCTCCAACCGGTCCAACCGCGAAACTTCCCAGGTTTGTACCTGCCATATTGAATTTTGTAATAGCACTACCCCAGTTGTTTGCATAAAATGCATCATCATCCTCGTTGTAAGCAATAGCCCTGCACTCGGTTGGTGCTGTAAATGAGCTTACCAGGGATTGAGCGGAAAAGTCCATCTCAAACACAGTTGTAGTAGCAGCGCTGCCATAAAAGTAAGTACCGTTATATGCGAGGTCTCTCACAGCGGATGCGCCACTGACGGTGAATGAACTAATGTATGTTCCATCCATATCGTATTTATAGAAGTCAGCGCCATTCCATTTGGCTGTATAAATGTTGCTTCCGTCAGTTTCTATACCGGCTTCGCCACCTCCAACACCAACGGGCCAATCAAACTGCAGATCGAACAGAGCATCAGAAGGAATTGATGTGTTATTGGCATCAGGATCAACATCACTAATTTGATCTTTTACCGGATGACTAATTATACCCGGCAGATTAATGCCCTTATCGCCGCTTGGTGCATCCCAGTCGAAATGAACATTTACATTATCAAATACTGTTGCAACAGGATTTTCAGGTGGCGCGTATGTAGTCCCCCCATCTTCAGCTAAGCAATAGTTGTCGAAGCGATAGAGTGGATTTCCATTGACTCCGCCATCCCATGCATAGAAGTTATTACCGCCAAGCTGGTTGAGTGTACCGGTTCCGAAGCAACCCTCATGCCATACCCAGCCGTGGATCAGTACATCGTCAAGGAAGAATTCACCCCAGTCATTATCAATGTCAACAGTTACTTTAATTGCCATCCATGTGTCATAATCGAAAGTAAACATTTGTGCAAGCGCTCCACCGGCATCAATATTACCTTCTCCAAGATTGGTATGTCCGAAATAAACCTGCATACCCCAGGTAGGAGTAATTACGAATTCCTGTAATGTATTAAAGTATCCGTCACCTCCGGTTGGTACCAACATATCAAAGGTCATGGTATAAAAACCTGAAGTGTAGTTTTCCATTACATAAACCAGGTCGTTGGTTCCGGTAACTTCAACTACGTTGCCACCATCGTCAACGATGTATGGGTCTTCATTATTACAAGGTGTGCCACTCCATGTTGTCCAGTCATCAGGATTCACACAAACTAATTGATCGCCTACATTGTAAGATTCAAAATCGTCACAGAATATATAACCACCGCCAGGAACTGTTGCAGAGGCAGTATTAGAGCAAGCTGATTCACCTTCGTCGTAAACGGCAGTTACGCAATACTCATAAGTGCCAGAGGCAAGGTTTTCATCAAGATACTCCGTAGCTGTAACCAATGAAGGATTAATTAGATTATTATCGCGGTAAACATTATATCCGAGCAGAGCATCGCTGTCGCCTCCGGATAACCAGCTAACTGCATTACCCATAACAGTAGCCAGTATTCCTGCGTCAGTTACTGCTGCAAGAGAAATAGTTGTAAAGGCTGTCCTGAAAGAACCGCCATCATACTGGCAAGCAGCAATACCTGCCGGAGTCGGGTTAGTTACTTCAAACAGATCCTGGTCCATTGAAACAATCTGGTCGATGTAAAGCCCTTCTTTATCGGTTGTATAAATATCCTGTACCTGAAAGGTGATACCATCGGCAAATGAACCTGCTACACCAGAAATATCAGCTACATCGGGTGCCATTATACTCCAGTTATCCTGGGTTGTAGAAGCAACACCAAGATAATCGTACGGGAACTGACCTGCTGAGAAACTACCTGCAGAACTGTACCTGTCATAGAAATAATCTTGTGCTGATAATAACAGGTTTCCACCGCCTGCAATAAAAGTACCCAGGTTAGCTTCATCATTATTCGACATAGTCTGGTTATTTTGCCATGATTCACCGGTGAACCAGATAATGAGGTCATATTGTTGCATAGTTGCCAGATCGGGTCCATCCTGTGTAAGGTCGGTAACTTCGTGGTAATCGTAAGTCAATGCGTTTGCATCGAGAGCAGCCTGGATAGCCGGCCAGTCGTCGGTAAAACCTAAGTCGACGCTTCCGTCGCGGTCAACGCAAAGGATAGAACCAGTAGGTCCACCGCCAGGTGCAACCCAGTCTAAGTAAATATCATCATCAGGAACAAAAGTTGCTGTCAGATCAGTTGGAGGATCCAGAACGACACCACCACCTGTAACAACATAATAGTCTTCAGCTTCACCATAAGAGTAACTGGTGCATGGATCGTCACACGTTGCGTTCCAGTTTGTACGTGCCCTCATAATATGCTGGCCATCCGGTACACCGGCAGGAATATCAATAGGAACAGTATAAAGAATACCGGCTGTTACCATTTCAAAGTTGTTCAATACCATTTCATCCGGTGTGAGATCAAGATCGTCGTTAAAGTCGATCCAGATGGAAGTAAAGTTGTTATTATAACCTGATGCCATAATAACATCATAAGTATTACCTGCTTCAAGGCTGGCAGGGCCAAGACCGAGATACTGGCTCCAGCCGGTACCATTCAGGTCGGCGCATCCTGAGCCGTAATTTTCAATCTCTTCAAGAGCAAAGTCGGTGAATCCATCGCCATAAGTACATCCTGTAGTGTACACCGGAACACACAATGCCGCTGTTGAATTCTCAACAACTTTTGTATTGCAGTCGTTTCCCGGATTTTCGTCTCCGGTTAAATCGGTACAAGCTTCAAAAGTGTAAGTGCCATAAGCCGAGAGATCGACAGTAGTTGCAAAAGTGTGATCATAAGTATCACCGCTGTTAATAGTTGCAGTAACAGTTTCAACAACGGGAGTTCCGGCATCTAATGTAAATGAAACATCGAAGTTGGATTGCGCAGCCGTACCGTAGTTTTTAATTTTTACGATTACCGGCTCACTTGCAGTAAGGTTAACCCCTGAAGAAGGCTCGACAATAGCCATAACACCAACATCATTTGTGGGTTGTGCTCCCGATGGACACAGTTCAAGACCCCAGATATTTACATTCTGTGATGTTCCTAAAATTGTCCAGTAACCGGTAAACAAATTATCATCAATAGCCATACCACCGGCAATACCGGTTCCCACTGCAACAACGCTTCCTACATCAAAATATACTCCGGTTTCAGCTCCATCAGGAAGCTGCATCTGAATTAACTCATTCAGAGTGGCACCAACTTGTGCATAGCCCCAGAGATATGGAGCACCAGTACTATAATTATCATACGCAAAACCATAATAACTATCACCGGTTGGACCGACAGACCAGCTACTTACAAAAGTGCCGGCAGGGTCAAAAACGGTAATGGCGCTTCCCCAGTTATTGGCATAGAATACATCATCATCCTCGTTGTAACCAATAGCCCTGCATTCGGTTGGTGCTGTAAATGAACTTACCAGGGATTGAGCGGAAAAGTCCATCTCAAACACAGTTGTAGAAGCAGCGCCGCCATAAAAGTAAGTTCCGTTAAATGCGAGGTCTCTCACATTGGATGCGCCACTGATGGTGAATGACTCAATATAGGTTCCATCGAGTTGGTACCTGTAAAAATCTGCACCGTTCCACTTCGTGGTATAGATATTGATACCGTCACATTCTATACCGGCTTCACCGCCGCCCACACCAACAGGCCACTCGAATTGCAGGTCGAACAGTGCTTCAGAAGCAATCGTATAAGTTTGCTTCTTGGGACCAATATCACGTGCGGATGATTGCGCCCATAACACACTTGATGAAATAAGCATCACCAAGAGTGCAAATCCTAATTTTGTAAATAATTTCATAATAATTAAAATTTAGTTAGTAAAATGATTAGAATGATTTCTCTTCTCTTTTTTTTTTTTGAACTGCAAATATAAACTTTTTTTTTAAAATCTCAACAATTTTAATGTAATTTCTCCTAAAATTTAATAATGTCACTATATAAGACAGCTTTATAACTTATTAGGTTGCCTGTTAATAGAGAAGCAAAGCAAGAATGAATTAAATATGTTTCACTTACAAAGAAGTTGATACTTTTTGCCCTGCCAGGTGTCAAGCTCTTTTAGTTTCTTTTCTATTTTCGCATTAACCTGGTCAGTACGGATGAGTCCCCAGTCAGGACCTGTAAGAAACCTTGGCGGAGCTTCACCGGTAAAACGCTCTATGATAAATTTTGGATTTAGCCTTTCAATAAATTCAATAATAAAAACGATATATTCTTCAAGGGAAAAAAGTTCGAATTTGGAGGGGTCTTGCTGATATTCTCCCGCCATTACTGTATTCTTAATAATTTGAAGCTGATGGAATTTTATATTGTTTAATGGTAGTTTTGACAATATTTCCGCTTCATTCAGCATTTCCTCCCTGGTTTCTGCCGGCAACCCGAATATAATATGAGCGCCGGTATTTATTCCATAAGATGCAGTTTTTTCGATTGCTTCCACGGACTGTTCATACGTATGCTGCCGGTTAATTTTTTTAAGGGTTTTGTTATAACACGATTCAATTCCGTATTCTATAATAATATAGTATTTCCCTGATAATTCTTTCAGATATTTTAATTTATTTTCATCAATGCAATCGGGACGTGTGCCGATTACCAAACCGATGACCTGAGGATGAGTTAGAGCCTCGGAGTAAATACTCCTTAAGTGTTCAAGAGAACCATAAGTGTTGGAATATGTTTGAAAGTATGCCAGGTATTTGTTAGCACGCCTGTATCGTTTCAAATGAAACTCTATTCCTTCTTCGATTTGCCGGGTAATAGATTTTTGTGGCAGGCAATAGGAAGGATTAAAGGCGTCGTTGTTACAATAAGTACATCCCCCGTAAGCTAAGGTGCCGTCACGGTTTGGGCAGGTAAAGCCTGCATCAACGGAAACTTTCTGCACCCTTTCGCCGAATTGTTTTTTAAAATATTCGGAGTATGAATTGAACCGGCGGTTATGACACCAGGGGAATGGCATTTTAGATTTACGATTTTAGATTTATGGTATTTCTGCAAAAATAAAAAAAGCAGGACAGCATGGTCCTGCTTTAGATGTGTTACAATTATTATTTTTATGAGTCACTTGTTGCTCTTTCAAGGCGTTTCATTATTGAAAAAACAAATATTGCAGAAAGAAGGCAACAAACAACAAATATTGCCCAAAGTTGCCATAAGTCGAATTTACCCCAGAAGAAACTTCCAACAAATAAAAGCTTGTTACCAACAGCTGTTGCAAGCAGCCATCCGCCTTGCATCACTCCCTGGAACCTTGTAGGTGCTACCTTTGAAACAAAAGATAATCCCATTGGACTAAGGAATAACTCTGCAATAGTTAAGATAAGATAACTGTTAATAAGCCAGTAAGGCATTACGCGTGAAGAATCCGGTACAGGATTATATTCTACTTTTCCCATGTCATTAACATATTGTAATTCATGGGGTGAAACCAGATTAAGTGAGCCTACAAGGATTACTACAAAACCAAGTGCGGCGATAATCATACCAATACCAATCTTTTTTGGAGTAGAAGGTTCAAGTTTTCTCTTTCTCAACCACGCGAAAAGTGCCATAATAGGAAATGTTAAAGTGACAATAAATAGTGGGTTGAAAGATTGGAAAATTTCAGGTTCAATAGGATTCATAGTATTATATGAATTAATATAATAATATGTTAAGTAACCTAAGCCCAATAGCATTGCAAGTCCAATTAGTTTCTCTAACATTTTTTTACGTAATATTAGAATAAAGAATCCTGCAATAGCACCAATAAACACTAAAATTGAGTTAAGATTAAAGAATATATTTGTGAAAGGATCCACTGCCTTTACAGTGTAATCTTTAGCAAAAAATGTTAATGTTAAACCATTTTGATGAAACGACATCCAAAAGAAGATTACAACAAGAAATACTAATAGAAGTGCTGATATTTTCGGACGTTCTTCCTTTGTTGAAATTTGAAGAAGCCAGGCAACAAAAACAACAAAAATGCCAACTGCAAATGCAACATCAATATTTCCTGTAGGAAGGTAAATTCCAAGTGCAACCACGATTCCAATTATGAATGATACGATAACAGCTACAGGCTTTTTCTTTATTTTTTCACCTTTGCCGTTTGATACAGTTGATGCAGGTTCAACATTAACCTCTTTAGCTGGTTTTTCTTTAGTAGGTAAATATTTGTTAAATATTACATAAACCAAGAGTGAAATTATCATCGCTCCGGCAGCAATTCCAAAAGCATAATTGTATCCTATCGAGAAGGCATCAATATAATTATTAGCGAAAGTTCCGAGATCAGTAACTGCCCCATTGAGACTAACTTTATCGGCAAGGGTTTGGAATGCTGTAATATCAGCTAACTCTCCTTTTTTAAAAGCATGACACATAGCAGGAAGACTACCATCATGTAAAAATCCTTGAGTTTTCAGAAACCAGTTCCTTATTCCTGTTGCAACAAATGGTGCGAAAAAAGCACCTACATTAATACCCATGTAAAAGATCATAAAGGCAGTATCACGTACCTTTGAGTACTTCGGATTGTCATACATTTGTCCTACAACTGCCTGAAGATTACCTTTAAAAAGTCCATTACCAAAGGCAATTGTAAATAATCCCAGTAATGTAACTGTAAGTGTCAGCCCAGGGATGAACATAATCGCATAACCAATGAACATAATAATAATTCCTATAAGGATTACCAGCTTATATTTATTAGTGGCATCAGCAATAAGTCCCCCAACCATAGCTAAACCATATATGCCAAAATAAAACCAGCTATAATAACCACCTGCTTGCTCTTCGGATAAACCATATCTTGCTTGAAGAAAAAGAACAAGGATTGCCATCATGGTATAAAAGCCGAAACGTTCCCCCATGTTGGAGAAAAATGCCACTAATAAACCCTTAGGATGTCCTTTTAACATAATCTTTATTTTTAGTTAGTTTATAATTATAAAATTTAGTTTCTCGGTAAAGCGGACAAAAATAATTAAAAATATTAGATGTCCAAATTTTGTTTTTTGGGGGTTTTGAAATTTGTTTTTTGAAATTTTTTCTTATTTTGCTGTAATAAATAATAATCACTTTCGTCTTTTAATTGCATGACGGTTGAAACTTTTAAAATAGAAGTACTTCCACTTAAGCATAAGCTGTACAGGTTTGCTAAAAGGTTATTGAAAAATGCAACCGAGACTGAAGATATTGTGCAGGAGGTTTTTATACGGCTTTGGACGAGAAGGGAGAGGTTAAGTGAGTACAAAAGCATTGAAGCGTTTGCAATGATCATTACAAAAAATTTGTGTTTGGATAACCTAAAATCGAAAAGAAATAATACCGATGAACTGACTGAAAAATATGAAAGAATGACTGATGCAACACCTTATGAAAAAGTTGAATTGAACGATACATATAATAAAGTGCAGGAAATCATCAATACACTGCCTGAACAGCAAAAGATGATCATCCACTTACGAGATATCGAGGGTTATGAATTTAATGAAATTGCTGAAATCGTACAAATAAGCTCCAATACTATCAGGGTTAATTTATCGAGAGCAAGGAAAAAAGTGAGAGAAACATTGATCAATACTTATAATTATGAATTTGCAAAGAATTGAACATCTGATCGAAAAATACGAACGGGCAGAAACTTCAACAGGTGAAGAGAAAATCTTGAAGGATTTTTTCCTGAAAGAAGAAATTCCGCATCATCTGAGAAGTTATTGTGATCTCTTTAGCTATTTGAACATATCACGGAAAGAAGAATTACCCGGTGAGGATTTTGATGACATAGTGCTGAAGGCAATTGGAGAAGATAAAGTAATTCCTATTTCATCGGGTAAAAATCGAAAAATTTATACACTGGCAGGTATTGCTGCAAGTATTATTATTTTGATCGGATTATATTTTCAGTTTAAAAGTGATAATATTACTGTATATGACACTTATGACGATCCGCAATTAGCTTATGCTGAAACAAAACAAATTCTTTTACGTGTTTCGGGCAATCTGAATTCTGGTTATGATGAATTAAAAAAAGTTTCTGAATTTAATAACGGTTTAGATGAATTGAATAATATTTCAGCATTTGAAACAGGTATTAAGAGCCTTGAGAAAATTTCTGTTTTAGATAAATCAAAAGAAATGGTAACATTTAAAAAATAATTATTATGAAAAAAGTAATTTTAAAAATCGCTATTGCAGTATTTGTAATCATTCCTGTTTATCTGAATGCACAAAGTCCTGCTGATGAACTGTTCGACAAGTATTCGGGCAAGGATGGATTTACTTCGGTTTACATTACACAACACATGTTTAGCCTGTTTGCTGATGTGGATACAGAAGAGGATGAAAATGGATTCCTCGAATTGGTAAAAAACCTCAATTGCATTAAAATTGTGTCGGTTGATGACGAATCTCCCGATATAAATAAACAGGTAAATTTTTATGATGAGATCATAAAGGATTTTCCTGAAGATGAATACGAGGAATTAATGGTAGTGAAGAAAAAAGATCAGGATGTAAGATTTTTTATAAGAAAAGAAGGTAAAATCATAAAAGAACTTCTGATGATTGTTGGTGGTAATGAAGATAATGCACTTATCAGCATACAGGGCGACATTGATTTGAAAACTATTTCCAAACTTTCAAAAACCATGAACATCGAGGGAATGGAAAACCTGGAGGAAATTGAGGAAGAAGAGAAATGAATAGGGGAAATAGAGGAAATAAGGGAAATAGGGGGAATAAGGGAAATAAATTCTTTGACAATTTTATATTAACTTAAAATCATTAAATCATGAAAAAGGCAGTATTAAAAATTACAGTAGTATTAATGGCTTTATTACCTGTTTCATTATTGGCACAAAAAAGCCCGGTTGACAAACTTTTTGATAAATATTCCGGTCAGGACGGATTTACATCTGTTGATGTTGCAAAAGGACTATTTGAATTATTCTCGGAAATAGAAGCAGATGATCCTGATTTCGATGAATTTCAAAAAGCAGTTGAAGGACTGGAAAAACTGAGATTGCTTGCCTGTTCCGATGATGAAGGAGAAAAAAATCTGAAAGATAACTTCTACAGCGATATAATGAGTTCTATTCCTTTTGATGAGTATAAGGTGCTGATGGTAGTAAAGGATGATGATACCGATGTGAAGTTCTATGCCAAAAACAACAACCAGGTTATCACGGAAATGCTGATGGTTGTGGATGGTGATGACGAAGTGGTATTGTTAAGTCTTACAGGCAATATCAATCTGAATCATGTTGCAAAGCTCGGCACTTCAATGAAATTAGGCGGGATGGAACATCTTGGTAAAATGAAAAAATCAAAATAAAACACTCATATTACATTCGTCTGACCTCTGTCCTGTGCGTTTGCTTAGTGCGAAGTGGTCAGACGAATAATTAGAGATTTGCGAGGATTAGTTTCATTATTGGCTATTGACTATTTTTCATTTTTCAATTTAAACTTTAGTCAATTATTTCATAAATTTGGTCCTTTGAAACTTAGCTATGGGTAAGAAAGGACAATACTTTAAAAAAGACCTTCAATACTATAAATTCTGTTTCTACGGATTTTTGAAAAACCTTCGCCTTTTTGAGCCTTTTCTTATTCTTTTTTTCCTTGAGAATAATCTTTCTTTTTTGCAGATAGGGGTTTTGTACAGCATCCGTGAAATTACCCGTAGTATTTTTGAGATACCGGCAGGAATCATTGCCGATTCCATTGGGCGTAAAAAAACAATGATCTCATCGTTTACATTTTATATATTTTCATTTTTGGCTTTTTATTTTGCCGGTAACTATTCTGCTTTTATTTTTGCCATGATCATCTATTCGCTCGGTGATGCATTCAGAACCGGAACACACAAGGCTATGATATTTGATTACCTGAAGATAAAAGGGTGGGAAGATCAAAAGGTATATTATTACGGTCATACCCGCTCTTATTCCCAGCTTGGCTCTGCTATTTCGGCTTTGCTTGCCGGTTTTCTTGTTTTCTTCACCGGCAGCTTTCGTTTTATATTTCTGTTTTCAACCATTCCTTATATCCTTGATCTTATTTTGATTGCTTCCTATCCTAAAGAACTAAATGGCAGTATTGCCCGGCTTAAAAAAGGGGAAATTACTGCGAACTTTAAAAAAGTGTTCTTTGATTTTATTTATTCATTTAAAGAATTAAGAGTATTAAAGGCTGTTGCCAATCTTTCGCTATATACAGGTTATTACAGGGCTATGAAAGACTATTTACAGCCGGTATTAAAGACTTTTGCGCTGACGCTCCCGGTTTTAGTTGTATTTAACGAAAAGCAAAGGGCATCTATAATTATCGGATTGATATATTTTCTGATATATCTTTTAACATCTTATTCCTCCAGAAATTCCGGGAAATTTACCGAGAAATTCAAAAGCCTGGGCTTACCTCTTAACCTAACCCTGACAGTTGGACTAATAGCCGGTGTATTGAGCGGTTTATTTTTTAAATTTGATATATTGATCCTTTCAATCATTTTTTACATTGGAATTTATATTATTGAAAATTTAAGGAAACCAATTGGTATTTCCTATGTAACCGAAACTATTAACAAAGATATTTTAGCCACCGTTCTTTCCGCCGAATCGCAAGCACATACATTGATAGCAGCTATTCTTGCTCCCGTTATCGGTTTTTTTGCCGACCGGTTTGGATTAGGTTTTGGTTTGGTTTCAGTTTCCTTATTGCTAATCTTAATCAGCCCGTTGGTTTTTATAAACAGGCGAAAATGATTAAACCCGTTGAAAGCATCCCGATAGCTATCGGGATAAAATATTCATATCGGCAATTTACTGATTACCTTAAAAATAGCGGACTAAAGCTTTGCAAACCCTTTTCTACGGGTTTAATAGTTATATAATTAAAATTTGTGATAAATTCTTTATAGTAGTTTTTAATTTATATTTTTGCCGCCTTAATATGTGGATAGATTTGTTTGATTGATTGCAACCATCCCGAATCCTGAAACTTCGGGACGGGACTAAAACAATTCTCAGTTCTGTCAATTCAATCAAAATTACCACCTTAAAACATTTATAAACAAAATTTAATTATAACTTATTATGGGATATTTATTTACTTCAGAATCTGTTTCGGAAGGGCATCCTGATAAAATTGCCGATCAGATTTCAGATGCAATAGTTGACGAATTCCTGGCTTTTGACACGGATTCGAAAGTTGCCTGCGAAACACTTGTAACAACAGGTCAGGTAGTAATAGCAGGTGAGGTTAAATCAAAAACTTATGTGGATGTTCAGGAAATTGCGCGGAAAGTAATCAACAAGATAGGATACATTAAAAGCGAATATCGCTTTGAAGGCGACTCATGCGGTGTTTTAAATGCTATTCATGAACAATCTCCAGATATTAACAGAGGCGTTGATCGTGAAAACAGGCTGGAACAGGGTGCAGGCGACCAGGGAATGATGTTTGGATATGCTTGTAAGGAAACTGATGATTATATGCCTCTGCCCCTCGACATTGCCCATATATTATTGCAACAATTAGCTGAAATGAGAAGAGAAGGCAAAGAAATGACATACCTCCGTCCCGATTCAAAATCGCAAGTTACCATTGAATATGATGATAACAATCAACCGGTTAGAATTCACACAATAGTTGTTTCTACTCAGCACGATGAATTTGATAATGATGACGTGAAGATGTTAGCTAAAATCAAGGAGGATGTACATAATATTTTAATACCACGGACAAAGAAACAACTCCCTGACCGCGTTCAGAAATTGTTTGATGATAATTTTATATTACACGTTAATCCAACCGGAAAATTTGTAATAGGCGGTCCTCACGGCGATACCGGTCTGACAGGACGTAAGATCATTGTTGATACTTATGGTGGTAAAGGTGCACATGGAGGCGGCGCTTTTTCGGGTAAAGACCCTTCAAAAGTTGACCGCTCAGCCGCTTATGCTTCCCGGCATATTGCTAAAAATATGGTAGCTGCAGGTATTGCCGATGAAGTACTTATTCAGTTGTCGTATGCAATAGGTGTTGCATATCCGGTCGGAATTCTTGTTAATACTTATGGTACTTCAAAAGTCGATATGACTGATGGAGAGATTGCAGAAAAGATAAAACAAATATTTGATCTTCGTCCGGCTGCGATCGAAGACAGGTTGAAATTGAGAAATCCGATTTATCTTGAGACTGCCGCTTATGGTCACATGGGAAGAACTCCAAGAGTTGTTAAGAAAGTTTATGAATCTCCATATTGGGGAAAAATTACTAAGGAAGTGGAGTTATTCACCTGGGAAAAGCTTGATTATGTTGATAAGATAAAAAATGAATTTGAAATCTCATAATCCGATTAAATTGTATACTGACGGAAATCAGGTTTGCAAATTTAAAATGTTTGATTTCGTCAGTATATGCTGATCTGTAAGAATTTGCTTTTGTAAATTCCAACAGCATCAGTATAAAAACCAAATAATAAAAGCCCCCAGATGGAGGCTTTTACTTTCAGGTTGTTGTTGAGTGTTTAATGATCATTTTAAGTCTTTAAACTTAATATTGATCAGAAAAGAAGCTAATAGAAATAAATACCCTTGTTTAAATTCGGGGTATTTGCCTTTATATTACCGAAATCATCGGTTATTTCTTTTACTGCCAAATCCCGTAAATCATTAATTACAAACCGAACATTCTTTAATCTATTCATATTATCTTAAATAAAAATAACGCGACAAAGTTATGTCAATAAAAAGGAATAAAAATCAGGGAAAATACCCAATTTTTATGCGTAAAAACACGTAAAATCACTACGGGATATTACGCATTATTTTGCATAAAGCGTTCAGACAGAAAAAGATACATAAATAACAGCGCAAATTTTAAATTTTCTTAATAAAACAAAATTTCACAATGTTATAGAATAAAAAAAAGCCCCCATCAGGAGGCTTTAAATTTCCGGTTGTTATTTAGTGGTTGATGATCAATTTTTGAGTTTTTAAAGCCTCATTATTGATCAAAAGTGAGTAGAAATAAATACCCTCGTCAAAATCCGAGGTATTTACCTTCAAATTACCATAACTATTTGTAATCTCTATTTCTTTAACTACTGAACCCAGGAAATTGTATATTACAAGCCTTGCATTTTTTACTCCATTCATATCATAATCAAGCGAAGTAAAGGAATTTGCCGGATTTGGATATGCATTTGATATGGAACAATTATAGTAATTATCAATAACTCCTGATGTTGTTGCATTATAACACGCAATAACCGATACTGAATCGTCCGGACTGTTCATGTCAAAAAATACATACATAATCTTCGATTCTCCTTCAATTCCATTAGGGTGATATTCACCATCAAACTCATAATAAAAATCTCCGGGTCCGATAGTTACAGGATTTGTTGCGACGTAAACGAAAGGCGGATAACATACACCCCAACAAAAACTATTAGTAGTATTGGGAATAGTATCAATAATAACTTTTTTCACTAATACATCAATTTCAGTTGATAAAGTATTCTTCACACCAACTGAATCAAATACTATGATTCCCGAATCAGGATGAGCAATAATTGTTATTTCTTCATTTGGTTCAAGAAGTTCACCTTCAAAATACAATTCAAGATTTTGTGAAAAAGAGCTTGAAAATATTATCGTAATTATTAATGTTAGTATTAAATTTTTCATAATTAGTTATTTTGAGTAATATGTTATTAAAGACAAAAAGTCAGCAAAAAAAGTTGTCTTATAAACGAAAAATAAAGTATAAAAGTTATCAAAAACCATGCTAAAAATCATTAATAACTGTATTTTTACATTTCAGGGGAATAAAAATTCTAAATGCAACCTTTATAAATGCTGTTTGTCTTATATAGAAATTTATATAACTAAATATAAAGTATCATGAAAAAGAAAATTTACATATTATTGATTTTAACAACGTTTTTTTTATTTAGCTTCGGGCAATCGCAGAGGCTCGTACTTTTAGAACAATTTACACAAGCTTCTTGCGGACCTTGTGCTACATGGAACTCTACAATTAATAATCTGGTAAACGCTAATCCGGATAAAATAACAGCTATTATGTATCATGTAAACTGGCCCGGATATGATCCCATGAATAATCATAACCCGGAAGATCCTGCTGCACGGGTTGGATATTATAGCGTAAGTGGCGTTCCTCATTCGGTTTTGGATGGAAATTACTTTAACGGATTTCCAAGCGGATGGAATATAAATACGGTTAATAACAGGTATGCCGTTCCTTCACCTTTTGAAATGCAGCTATATCAGCAAATTTCACCAGATGAGGATTCTGTTTATGTTACAATGCTTATAAAAGCCACCGATAACGTCAGCGGCACCCTGGTTGCATTCATGGGAGTCGTTGAAAAACATATCCATTTTGTCTCACCTCCCGGATCAAACGGTGAAACAGATTTTTATTATGTATTAAAAAAACTGCTTCCTAAAAAGTCAGGTGCCGGCATACAATCTTCTTTTGAACCTGATGATTATATCATCCTGCAATCTTCATGGGAGTTTGCAAATGTTTACAATGTAGATGAGATAGCCACAGTAGGATTTGTTCAAAATAATAATAATAAAGAAGTTCATCAAGCAGTAAACAGCAGTAACTCACAGGTAATACCACTTTACTCCAACGACGTTGAAATAATTGAAATTGAAAATATTTCCGAGCATAACTGCTTAGGATATGTTGATCCTAAAATAGTAATCCGGAATAATGGTTCGGCTGATCTTACCTCCTTGGATATATACTATACGGTAAATAATGGAGAACTGGCAACATATCAATGGTCAGGAAATCTTGGTTTTCTTGATACGGAACTTGTTACCCTTGACCAGATTTATTTTGATGCTCAGGATGATAATGATTTAATGATATACTCCTCAAACCCAAATGGTGTTCCGGATGATTATGTTAAAAACGATACAATACATGAACTTTTTATAAAAGCATATATCTCATCTAATACTATCCGGGTAGTAATAATTACGGATGATAACCCCGACGAAACCACCTGGGAAATTACAGGTTCCGAAGGAAATGTAGCTTTTTCAGGAGGTCCCTATGCCGAACCGGGACATGTTTACCAGGAATATTATGACATTACTGAAAACGACTGTTATAAATTTACTATTTACGATGCAGGCGGAAACGGTTTATGCTGCGAGTATGGTATGGGTGCCTGGGGGGTTTATGATGCAGATGGGAATATTGAAATAGGAAAAGGAGGGATTTTTGCTTATAGAGATTCTGTTAACTTCCGGGTAGGAACCGCAACGGGAATTGTTGATAATAGCAGGCTTCAAGCTTCATGGTCTGTTTTTCCCAATCCTTCCAAAGGCTTAACAAATCTTAATTTAGAGCTTAAAAAGGAAGAATTTGTAAGATACCAAATAGTCAACTTAGTTGGAGAAGTCGTAAAAACTAAAACAATTGGAAATCTTATGCCCGGAAACCATTACTTCGAAATCCGCTTTGAAGAATTGCCACCGGGGATTTATTTTCTGAACCTTCAAATCGGACACAATAAATACACTGAAAAACTTTCAATGATAAAATAGCCGCAATCCCGAACATTCATCATAAATTTCATTTGAATATCAGATAATAAAATGGAATATAACGCAGATGTTTGTCTTGGGTGTGGACTTTGCGTTACAGTTTGTCCTGTTACCACTATAACTATGCAACTTCGTGAATCACAGCCCAAAACATAATTTATAAATCGAAGGATCTTTCTAATAAGCATGAATAAGCGCAAAAGGTCGTAATGTAAATCGGGTGTATTACAGATTACTTTTTTCTTTTTATAGCTTCTTTTTGATAAATTCATTCATTCAATATTTTTTACTGATTTTTGGGCTTTAAAGAAAAAATTCAATTAATTTTGTATAAATACATTGTCATAAAAGAAAGGGAAAGCAAATATGTCAATTCGATTAAAACTATCAACAGGATTAATTATAATTATTTTAGTTTCTAATATTGTATTAGCTGTTGTTACATCTCTTTATGTTGGGAATGTATATTTTTCAGAGGTACAAACCCGTGTCCGCCTTGATTTGAATTCAGCTCGTGATATTTACAACAATTCTATTGATCAAATTGAACAGGTTCTGAAAGCAATATCTATTCGTCGAAAAATATCATATCCTCTGGAACAAGAGGTTAAAGGAGACCTTGGAAAAGTTTTACAAAATATATACAATAACAGTGGTATGGAAATGCTAACTCTTGTCGGGACAGATGGGCGTGTAATATATCGTGCGCATAATCCGCAACAAAAAGGTGATGATATATCTGAAATACCCATAATTAAAAAAGTATTAGAAGAATGGAAACCGGCAAAAGGAACTATGGTGGTCTCACAAAAAATATTGCAAAATGAAAGTGAAGAATTGGCTAGCCGGGCGATCATCAAAATAGAAGATACCCCTAAGTCACGTTCCGTTTTAAAAAAAATCGAAAAAAGGGGTATGATCATTGCCGCCGCTGTTCCTTTCGTATCATTAGACTCTAATGATACTGAAAAAAGATTAGGACTTCTTATAGGTGGCTATCTTTTAAATAATCATTTTGAAATCGTTGACAAAATCAAATCAGAGGTTTTTCAGGATCAGAGTTACGAAGGGGAAGATATAGGAACTGCAACTATTTTTTTTGATGATCTACGAATTTCCACGAATGTTAAGGGAACGAATGATCAAAGAGCTACCGGAAGCAGAATGAGTTCTGAAGTTTATGATCATGTTATTAATAAAGGTAAGGTATGGGATGACCGGGCATTTGTAGTTAATAACTGGTATATTACAAGCTATGAACCCATCCGGGATCCGGATAATAAGATAATTGGTTCACTCTATGTAGGCTTGCTTGAAGAACCATATAAAGAGCCACAAAAGGTCATTATAGTGTTTTTTATTATTATGGTGAGTATAAGTGCAATTGCCAGTCTGCTCCTGTTGTTTTTTTATGCCAGAAAGTTGCTCAAGCCAATGGATAATATTATGACTATGAGTAAAAAAATAATTGCCGGCGATCTTACTGCCCGTTGTAACATCCATTTTTCCGGTGAGATGGGAATCCTCTGCCATACAATTAACCGGATGGCTGAATCTATCGAACAACGTGAGAAAGAATTACAAAGAATCACTCAACAACAGATCTTTCAAAGTGAAAAACTTGCTTCTATTGGAAGATTATCCGCCGGAATAGCCCATGAAATAAATAATCCTCTTACCGGGGTTCTAACATTTGCCCATTTACTTAAACAAAAGAAAAATAATACAGAAGAAGACATTAATGATTTGGATGTGATAATAAGAGAAACTACAAGGGTGCGTGAAATCGTCAAAGGGCTTCTTGATTTTGCCCGACAAACCCCTTTTAAAAAAGAATTTTTAAATATTAATGATATTTTACATCAAATTCTTAAACTGATTAAAAATCAAAAAGAGTTTAGAAGTATTGTTATTGAAGAAAATTACTTAAAAAATATTCCGGATTTTTATGGCGATAAAAACCAATTACAACAAGTGTTTCTTAACACAATTCTTAATGCCGGAGAAGCGATTCCAAACACAGGTACAATAACAATAGCTACATCAATTGAACAAAATCATTTTGTTATTTCTATAAATGATACAGGTTGTGGAATCAAAAAAGAAAATCTAAATAAAATATTTGATCCGTTTTATACAACCAAACCGGCAGGTAAGGGAACTGGTTTAGGATTAAGCATTAGTTATGGAATTACTCAGCAACATGGGGGTTATATAGAATGTGAGAGTAAAGAAGGCGAAGGTACAACATTCAGTATCTTTTTACCTGTTAAAAATGATAAAATGATGGAATGATAGCATTTACGCATTGAATCATTTACGCATTGAAAAAGAAAAGGAGATAAAAAATGAATGATATTATAAAAAATAATTTAGTGAAGTGCAGGATATTGGTTATTGATGATGAACCTATTGTCGGATTAAGTTGTGAGCGCATTTTGTCACTGGAAAAAAAATATGAAATAAGAATTGAAACAAATCCTCAACAAGGCTTGAAAGAAGCATTAACGGATAATTATGATCTGATACTTCTTGATATTGTAATGCCGGATTTAGATGGAATGGAAATATTAAAAAGAATTAAGGCATTGGGAATATCTTCAGAAGTTGTTATCATTACAGGATATGCTACCATTCAAACAGCAATTGAAGCTATTAAACTTGGAGCTGCCGATTATGTAAGCAAACCTTTTACACCGGATGAACTGAAAATAATTATTGAGAAAGTAATTAAACATTCGGCATTGCTGAAAGAAAACATAGCTTTAAGAAAAGAGCTACACATGTATCAGGGATTTGAAGGAATAATTGGGAAAACCTCTAATATGGAGAAAATTTTTTCAATTATAAAACGTGTGGCGACGACAAACGGAACAGTCCTTATTACAGGAGAAAGCGGGACAGGTAAAGAACTCATTGCGAAAGCGATTCACAGACTTAGCCTGCGAAATGATAGACCATTCATAGCTTGTGATTGCAGCGCCTTAGCTCCAACTCTTCTGGAGAGCGAACTTTTTGGCCATGTTAAAGGTTCATTTACCGGAGCTATAGCAACTAAAAAAGGTCTTTTTGAAATTGCAGATAAAGGAACTTTGTTTTTAGACGAGGTTTCAAATATAAGTCTTGAAACACAAAGTAAATTATTAAGAGTGCTTGAAACTTGTGAAATAAAAAAGGTTGGTGATATTATTGAACGAAAAATTGATATTCGTTTAATTGTTGCCACTAATAAAAACCTATTAAAGATGATTAAAGAAGGGACTTTTCGTGAAGACCTTTTTTATCGTTTGCAGGTAGTTCCAATTCATATCCCTCCGTTACGTGAACGCAAAGAAGATATTCTCAGGTTAGCCTTAATTTTTTTAGAAAGATTTCGAAAGAAAAATAAAACAACAGTAAAAAATTTCGCTCCCGAAACCATTACATTAATAGATAACTACTATTGGCCCGGGAATGTCAGGGAGTTAAAAAATCTTGTGGAACGGCTGGCTATTCTTTGTGATTCTGAAACTATTGAACCGGCCCATCTGCCGTATGAATTTAAGAATCAACAGTTTCAAGATTTTATACACAAACTGCCGCAAAAATGGAATGAATTCAAAGAGCTTAAACAACAAATACAAGAAAATGCTGTCAGGGAAATAGAAAAACAATTTCTTATTGAGGCACTTCAACGGTCCGGCGGAAATGTCAGCAATGCAGCAGAAGATGTGGGAATACAACGTACTAACTTTCATCAACTTTTAAAAATGTATAAAATAAGTTCTAAAGATTACGCATAATGATATTTAGCAAATAATATCTCTGTGTCTCTGCGTTCAATAAAATAAATATTCTAAACGCAGAGGCGCAAAGGCGCAGAGATAACAAAAGAATAAAATTTAGATTAATGATAACCTTCCGTTTTTAAAGTAATTATTTTGCAAATAAGTGTATATTATTTTATACACTGTATTAATTCTTTAAACAAAAAATCATTATTTATTCTTAATAATCAGAAAATCATTCTGCAATTTATTTATTATTATTTCAGCTATTGTCTGATTATAAGGCTATTCGCGACGAATGAATTTCAACTTCATTTTGATAAAGAATTCTGGAATACTTATTGCCTAAGTATAAATTGAAAATAATTAAATAAAAAAAAGGCTTGAAAGCCAAAATATTAATTTAAAAAACGGAGGTTATTATGAACTCAGAATATTCAATACTGGTAATTGATGATGAGGCCGTTGTTTGTGAAAGCTTCACAAGAATTTTATCGAATAAAGGGTACAAAGTGGACTCTAAAACAGAGCCTTACGAAGGCTTAGAATTAGCGCTATCCAATAAGTATGATCTTGTTTTTCTCGACTTAAAAATGGATAAAATAGATGGTATGGATTTATTTAATGAACTAAGAAAGAAAGATCCTGATTTGCCGGTAGCTATCGTTACAGGTTATCCCAGCATGGATACGGCGATTGAATCTGTGAAATTACATGCTTCAGATTACATATTAAAACCATTTACGCCTGAAGAAATTCTTAAATCTGTAAACCAGATTATACCTCAAAAAGACATTCTCAGTACGGTAGTTAAACATAGATTAGCAAAACAATTAGACTGGGAGCCATCGCATAAACCAATCCAATTCTATAAAATTGCCTGGGTACAACAAGGCAAAGACGGTTCAGTACGGGTAGGTGGACAACTTCCCAATTTTATTTCAAGTAAAATTAATAATTTGCTACTTCCGGAAGTTAATGATATAACATATCCTGGCTTACCTCTATCAGGAGTTGTTTTAAGTGATAAATCCAGGATAATGATTCCATCTCCTTTGTCGGGCAAAATAATTGAAGTTAACCATAAATTAGCAGTAAATCCATCTGTCATAAAAGAAAATTCTCTTGATGAGAGTTGGATAGTTAGAATCGAGCCTGCTGATATTGAAAAGGATTTGCAAGACGCTCATATCCGCAATGTAACTCTACTTTGTAAAAGTTCAGATGAAGTAAAAGGATATTTACCGAGACTTGCTGACCTGGGCTGTATTGTTAATTGTGTAGATACGGTTAACAAAGCTGTAAGTACCTTAATCAAAGAAAAAAACAAAGTTATTTTTATAGATGCGGCATCTTTGTCTGATAACGGACCTGAATATGTTAAAATAATAAATCAGGAAATTCCTGAAGCAAAAGTTGTAATAATTGGTAAACCTGATTCGGAATTAGAAGAAACCTTTAGAAAGAATAAAATATTATATTACTGTGTTAGTTCACTTTTTGATAAAGAAATTACAGATATTCTTTACAGTGTCTTTACTTCAATACAAGAGGATGAGGTATTTGAATCCTGTCAGATAAGTATCATACCACAATCGATCAGAAGGGTACATATTACTAATAAACATGGCAATAAGGTTACACTCTTAGTTTTCGGAGATATGCTTTACAACAACAAAGACATAGGTTATATTCTTATTAATAAGTTTGTAGAAAAGTCTTTTCCAATTGAAGTAGCCCGTGGTATCAATCATTTCCATCCGGATGATTCAACCGGTCAGCAAATAATTGAAAAGAATAAAGAAAAGAACGATATTATAATAACTTTACAGGCTAAAGACTCGAACAAACTTCCCGGACAAATACAAAAGGAGATTGAAAAATACACAAATGAAGATGGATCAGATAGCAGAATAATCAAATTAGTTATTCAACCAAAAATAATTGATGATAACGAGCACATGATTTTCAATAGTATGACTACAAAAGCTGTTGCAGAATTAATATTTGATGAGATGACATCTCGTGTATTAAGTGCTTAGGTGATAAAGTTTTCTCTCGTCAGGATAACCATCAGCGAATTTGGGGATAAATTTTAAAAATGGTATAGGGGGAATAAGGGGATAAAGGTATTCCCCTTATTCCATTTATTTCCCCTAATTTCCCAGTTCAATAATAATATTTGCTAAGAAATTTTCATTGTTAATTTAATACTGATTTGTTACAAGTCTTGAAATAATTTTTAGATTTGTTAATATATTCAATATTATGTTTACAGGCTGGAATAAAACAGAAATAAAAAGAGATAATGGGGAAGTAGTTAACGGAATAGCGCCAATAATTATTTCAGCAAGTCGTTCAACTGATATTCCAGCCTTCTATTCAGAATGGTTTATGAACCGCTTAAAGAATTCAGGATATGTAAAATGGGTAAATCCTTTTAATCAAACACCACAATATATTTCTTTTAAGAAAACACGCGTAATAATATTCTGGACAAAAAATCCTTCACCAATGATACCCTATTTAAAGGAACTCGATGATTTGGGCATAAACTATTATTTTCAGTTTACATTAAATGATTACGATAACGAAAAATTTGAACCGAATGTTCCAAAATTGTGTGATAGAAAAAAAATATTTAAACAGCTTTCTGAAGAAATTGGAAAAGAAAAAGTAATATGGCGTTTTGACCCGCTTATATTGACATCAGAACTTACTGTCAGGGAATTATTAAAGAAAATATGGTATTTAGGAAACGAATTAATTGATTATACAAACAAACTGGTTTTTAGTTTTATTGATATTTCTGTTTACAAAAAAGTTCAAAATAATTTAATCAGAGAAATCCCGGAAATATTCAATAAAAGTAATATTCTAAATTCCGAATTTTCAAAAGATAAAAAAGAAGAATTAGCAGAAGGATTAAGAAAAATACTTATTAAGTGGAAAAATAGAAATATTAATTTTGAAATAGCAACCTGTTCTGAAGATATTCACCTGGAAAAATATTATATAACGCACAACAAATGTATTGATGATGATTTAATGATAAAATTATTTTCTAATGATAAAAAGCTAATGGATTTTTTGGGGTATAACCCTGATGAAACCAATCTTTTTGGAATCAGACCAAACCTGAAAGACAAAGGTCAAAGAAAGGATTGCGGATGTGTTTACAGCAAAGATATTGGGGCATACAACACTTGCAGTCATTTATGCGTATATTGTTATGCAAACAAAGGAAAAAAATGGCAGAAAGACTAAAAGATATTTTTTTACAAACTCTTCCATTAACAAGTTTGGAGATATAATTAAGCAATATTATCCTGAATTTGATAAAGAAAAGTTTTTAAATCTAATATTTAAAATTACCGAAAACACATACAATCCGGGAAATTATCCATTTTCAAGAAAACATTCTTTTGCTGATATGTCAACTCGTAAACACTTCGAGGGAGAACACCGGATAACAATAATAGTTAATGGAGAGGAAATGGCGAATAAGTCTTTTGAGGTGAAGAGGTAAATTGTTTGATATAGGAGTATTATATTGATTTTGTTTTAAAAAATATTTTGTATAATTTTGCAACAAAAAGGGAGATAGTATGCCGACAAACTTAGCTATAGACGATAAATTGTTAAAAGATGCATGTAATATAGGAAAGCATAAAACCAAAAAGGCAGTGGTTACCGAAGCCCTTCAGGAATATATTGAAAAGAGAAAGCAAATAGAAATTTTGGAATTGTTTGGCTCAATAGTATATGAACCTGAATATGATTATAAAAAGCAAAGGATAAGGGAATGAGGGTGCTGGTAGATACTTGTGTTTGGTCAGATGCATTACGCAAAGTCAACTTTAAGGCTGATGATCCAATTGTTAAGGAGTTAAAGGAATTAATTCGTGAAGGTAGAGTACAAATGATTGGACCAATTCGGCAGGAAATTTTATCGGGAATTCGTTCTCAGGTGCAATATGATACTTTACGTTCCTACTTAAATTCTTTTCCTGATTTGACTTTACAAGCACAAGATTTTGAAAAAGCTGCTGAATTTTATAACTTGAATCGCAGGAAAGGGATTCAGGGTTCAAATACGGATTTCTTAATATGTGCTGTTGCATCAAGGTATAAAATATCGATTTTAACAACAGATCATGACTTTAATCTATTCCGGGAAAATATTACTATTAAATTACATACCTCTCGGTTTTCAAATTAATTTTACATGCTGGATTTAGCAAAAATGAGTGATGTTAAAGAGAAGACGACCACAACTCACAGGGTTACGGTTTCTCGTTCATATCATGAAAAGCTGACAAATAATCGAAATTTATACTCCCTCCCTGTCAATTCTTGATCAGAACAAAACTTAACCTGTTGATATTTCCCCAACAACATCTTCTTATTCCTCCCCTCATAGCCAATGGCATAATTTAATTGCCCCGGAGGTACATGAATTTCAATTTCACCGGATTTCTCTGAATCCAAAAGGGGTTTTAATAAATCATTCCAGATTTCTGTCAGCACTAATTCCCTGAAAGATGGATGAAACGGACCTGCTACTAATTCCTCACCCGAAAGCAATCCTTCGGACGGATGTAATCCCAGCCTGATCACTTTCACATTGGCTTTTTCAAAAATCAGTAAAAGCTTTTTCGACCACTTGACAGCTTCCTTTAATGTCAGCGGTTGGTATTTCCCCTCCTTATACATCTTTTCCATCTTTGTGTCCTTTATCACCAATGCCGGATATATTCTTGTGTTATCTGCTCCAATTTCAATAATTTTTTCTGCTGTAAAAACGGACTTTTCCAATGTATCTCCGGGCAATCCGATCATTATTTGTAATCCAAGTGAAAAACCGGCTCTCAGGATCATTGCAGAGGCTGTTTCCGTGTCCCTTACTGTATGCCCTCTTTTCGACAGTTTTAAAACTCCGTCATCCATTGATTGTGCACCAAGCTCGATAGTCTTCACATTATAGCGCTTTAATAATTTCAGCACTTCTTCATTGATATAATCCGGACGGGTTGAAAGCCTGATCCCCGAAATTCGCCCGGTTTTTATATGTCGCTGAACCAATTTTAAAAACGCCTCTTGTTCATTCAATTGAAGCCCGGTAAAGTTGCCGCCGAAAAATGCCAGTTCAACCCGGCTACACTTTTCAGGGATAGTTCTTAAATGCTCCTCAACGATTTTGTTAATTTCTTCTGCTGACGGTACTTTTAACCTGCCTGATATTTTCTTTTGATTACAGTAGATGCACTGAAACGGGCAGGCAAGCTCAGGTATGAACAACGGTATGTTGAAATGTTTTTGTTTCATAAAGATTTGCAACATCAAAATTAATAATTTTGTACCGTTATTATAAATAATTCAAGCAAAACAGCGTTGTAATAAATTAACAAAGAAATTAAACAATTTAATTTAAAATTTGAACGACATCATGAAAAAACAGTTAGTAAAACGATTAATCCCAAGGCTGATCTTTCTTCTGTTAGTTGGAGGAATTGCATTCAGCACAGGCGGATGTAAAAGCAAGAAAAAGCTTGCGCAGGAACAGGCAGCAAAAGAGTATGCTGAAAAAGTTGAAAAAGCCATTGCCGATCTTCAGGCAATCCTTGATGATGACGGAACTATGCCATTAGCGGAAATGGAGCGCAGGTTAAATATTATCAAATCACAAAACCTGAATGATTCTAAAGTTAATGACCTTATTAAGCAGGTCGAAGCCAAAATTGAACAGAAAAAGGAAATGCTGAAAAAGATAGAAGAGGAAAAGGAAAAGCTAAAAAAGGCGGAAGAGGAAAAAGAACAGTATGCTTATATAAATGATTACTTCTATCAAATTGCACATGCAAAAGACGTTAACTCTGCCAATGCAAAAATTGATGAAGCACTTAAACTTTATTCTTCGGAAGAGGTGTTTGTTTTGATCATTATCCACCAGGAAGGCGATGTAACGGATTATGACAAGCCAACAACAATTAAGGATTATTTGAACTTTGTGAAGGATCAGAAAAAATACAATAATAGTATCCATAGTGTAAAATTCGACGGATACGGTCAAATTACAGAACTTGAATTAATTAAAAATTAAAGCAATTATGAGATCAAAAATATTTTTTATAACGGCAGTACTTGTTTCTTTTGTTTTACAGGGTTTTTCGCAAGACGATATAAGTCCGCAAAGAAAACAAGCCATTGACAGTCTTGCACTCGAAAAGGTTCGCGACCTAAGTAAATACATCAGCCTTATCGGCGATAAGGAAACTGAATTTTCCGAAGCCAACAGGGTAATTGACAGAGCAGTGGAATTGTTCATGGAAGGAAGCGAAGTCGGTGTTTCATCCCTGTACCGTGAGGATATCAATTATTATCTTGTCAGGGAATACCTTGAAAGACTGATGCGTCTTAATTATAGCAAAGTTGATATTGAGTGGTATAAAATTGAATACGTTAGCGACCTGGAAAAGCAACCGGATGGGACTTACGTTGGTGTGATCACCGTTTTCCAGAAATTCTCAGGCTATGATAAAGAAGGTGGACTTGTTTACCAGGATGTAACTAAAAAAGACATCACGGTTTACGTAAAACGCAAGGAAACCCAGATTGGCGGACGATTGATTGGGTTCTGGGACGTTATGTTAGGCGATATCAGGGTGAAGGAAACCTCTAAGAATTGACGATTAACAATATAAAAATATCGCTTTTAATTTCGGCTTCGTTTTGGGTTTTGCCAATATTGTCGCAAACAAATTTGGGTTCGGTCACAGGTGACGAAAGCGCTCTTTATGCTCAAACCAAACAGGTAAACCAGTTTTTCAGAAGGTTCAATAACGAAGAGGACAGGTTTGGAAACCGCTATTATGCCGGCGACAGCCTATACCGCGATAATGCTTTCAGGCAGGTTTACCTGAATATGCTTTTCGATATGGAAAGTTCTTTTATTGATGAAAATTTAAAGAAGGAATTTCTTGAAAATATAACCAATACAGAAGAACCGACATTCCTCGACTTCCATGGCGGGCAATGGTTTGCCGAACTGGCTGCCACCTTTCAGTATCACCGTAATAAGGAAAACCTAATCTTATTTTTACAACTTGAGCAGGAAAATCTGGGGTACAAATGGGTGTTGACCAATGTATATTTCGACAAATTCCTAAAGCAATTTTTTAAAGGTGATGAATCGCTAATTCAAAAATCATTTTTGCATCCGATGAGCCATGAACTGGATTTTATGAATATTTACAAAGTGTTTAAAGATGAAAAATATATTGAATATTATGCAAATAAATCCTTTAAACCCGACTATCTGTCAATTTTGTTATATGAGATTAAGAGAGGTGATATGAAATTTTTGAGTTCCGGTAATTTAAAATTCCATTTTTTCCAGGTTAACGGCTGGTATTTCGAAATTTCGTATTTTAACCGCCCGGGATATAATTCGGGCTGGCTAATATCGAAATTGTATAAGATCACTGATAAAGAAAAAGAAGAACTAATTAAATTTTATTTACCGTGAAAAAATTTACTTCGTTGATATTTTTACTGATTGCTCTTTTTGTAAATACTTTTGCGTTATACTCACAGGATGAGGATAATGGCAGCCTGTCGAACGAAGAAATAGAAAAATACAAGGAACAGATAACCGGTCTCGTAAAATATCTCGAAGGCACATTGAATTTTCTTGGTGATCCTGTATCGGTTCCGAAAGAAAAAGAGATCATAATTAACGAAAGTTACCTTAAAATCTTTAAAGATGATAAAGTGCAGATAGAAGACGACCTGGATGAAAACAGGGAAGTTCCGTTGCATAAAGATGTTCAGGCGTATTTAAAGGATATTGAATTTTTTTATAAGAATGTAAAATTCGAATTTGTCATTTCCGATATCAGTCATTTCCTGAATGAAAACAACCAGCATTATTTCAAAGTAACTTTTAACAGAATACTTGACGGCATTAATGTGGACAATGATACTGTAAGTTCAAAAAAACTTCGTTATATGGAGGTGAACCTGGATATTGTAAAGAACGACCTGAAAATTGCAAGTATTTACACAACCAAATTAGATGAAAAAGAGGAAATCAAAAACTGGTGGAATAACCTTACAGCCGAATGGAGAAATATTTTTGGTGAAAATATCCATATCAATGATTCTATTTTATTGTCTGACATCATTTATTTCAGCGACAGCCTGATTGTAAAGGCAAATGACATAACCAAACCCGATAATGATTCTGTTATGAATTATTCCCGAACCATCGGGATTGAACTGCCGGCAGAAAGGAAAACTCACATTGATACGGTTGCCCCTTATGATTCTGTTTTTTTTGATACAAAAATTATATATACCAAATTGAATGGAATAGTAAAACAACAAAAAATTGATGTTTCAGGAAACGATCAAATCAGAAATCTTGAGCCGTTAAATGAGCTGGCCGGACTTGCGGAGATCAATTGCTCAAACACTTTAATAAGCAATCTTGTTCCGCTGCGAAACCTGAATCGTCTTGAAATACTCGATTGTTCGGAAACACCGGTTGGCGATCTGACACCTTTACATTATTCCACAACCGTAAAAGATTTGAATTGCAGTTATACTTTGATAAATGACCTTTCATCCATTAGCGGTCTTATTAGACTTGAAAGGCTGAATTGTGCCGGTATTAAGATCAACGGGCTTTATTTTCTAAAAAACTGTTCTAACCTCAAATTTCTCGATTGCAATGAGACCGGAATTTTTGATATTAAACCTTTAGAAGGAATTACTACTCTTGAAAATCTGGATATCTCAGGCACAAAAGTCAGAAATCTTGGACCATTGACTGCACTTGATAGTTTAACATATCTGAATTGTGAAAGCAGTTGGGTTGTTTCTGTTGAACCTTTAAAAGAATTATCGAACCTTGAAGTTCTTCGGATAAGTAATACGGAGATCAGCAGCCTTCAGCCTCTTAATGGCCTTGAAAACCTGAAAAAAATATATTGCGACGACACAGAAATAAAAAAAGAAGAAACCATTCAGTTTATGAGAGACCATCCTGGTTGTCTCGTGATCTTTGAATCGGAGGAATTGCTGACCGGATGGAAGGAAATGGATGAAGCGTGGAAGGAAATTGTACGGAATAATGCCCAAATCAGCGAACCGCCTACAAAAGAAGAATTACACAGTTTATTGAAAATTAAAGAACTGGATATTTCAGGAAATGAAAAAATTGAAAATCTTAGCCCGATACGAAAGCTTTTCAACCTTAAAGCCCTGAATATCTCTTCTGTTAAAGCCACTGATTTTAGTCCGGTCGGAGATGCAATTGAACTTGAAGATCTTAACATTTCTAATACTTCTGTTAAGAATCTTGACTTTGCAGGTAATTTATACAATCTGAAAGAAATAAATATTGAAAACACTTCGGTAACTTCACTCGAACCGCTTAAAGAGTTAAAAAATCTGAAAATAGTTTATGGCGATAATTCTGGTATTGGCGATAAGGTTGCATTCAAATTTATGAGAAGCAATCCGGGCTGCCTGATCGTTTATAAGAGTGATGATCTTCAAAGCTGGTGGAAAAGTTTGCCTGCATCATGGAAAGATTTCTTTTCAGGACAATTTAAGGTGGATTCTCCTCCCACAAAAAAACAATTGCACAGGATACTTTTCCTGGATTCGCTGAACATTATCAATAACAATCAAATTGAAAGCCTTGCTCCGCTAACTATGCTACAGGGATTAAAAATCATACATTTCAGCGGAACACAAATTAACGATCTTCAACCTTTAAGTCAACTTGGTAAACTTAAAGTAGTTCAGTGCACACAAAATCCCATTAGCGATCTTGAGCCTTTAACAAGCCTTTCCGAATTAGAAAATCTCAACATAGAAAATACCCCGGTAAGCGATTTAAAACCATTAGCATCTTTACAAAGTATTAAAGTGCTTAATTGTTCGGGTACTCAGATAAAAACATTGAAACCTTTGGTAAACCTTAAAAAACTTGAACACATTGAATTAAATAACACGGCAATAAAAAGCCTGAAACCGTTGCTTGATCTGCATAGATTAAAAACAGTAAAGTGTTACAACACTAAGATGTCGGTTAAGAATGTGGATAAGTTCAAAGCAGCAAAGCCACATTGCGAAGTGGTGTATTATTAAAGTAACTTATCAATCTCACTTTTTAATATTTGCAGATGCTTTTTAAGCTGTCTCTCCATAAATGATTTGTCTTGTTTCATTGACTTCTTCAATAAAATATGGATTACGAAGCGATTTTTCTGTTATTAAGTCTATATTTCTATTCAACATTTTTTCCATGCTAAATAGCAGGTTCCAGTATAATTCTCCATATTCCAGCGGGTCTAATCCATCTTTAAATGTAATTAATGCGAATCAAGGGTTGCGACCGAGTAAATGAGTCAAAGTTATAAACAAATGGATGTCAATAACTTATTAAAAAAGAGCTAAATCATTAGCCTGAGAACCAATATCTTAGATGTAATATTCACAAACATTTTAAG
>JADHVR010000134.1 GCA_016783885.1 Bacteroidales bacterium | reverse complement strand
TTACAAGCCCTGAAAAAGTTGAAGAATTGTTGAATAAACACTCTGCCAAAAAAATTGAGAAGGATTTGGCTTATGCAACCGCAAAGGCTTTTTATAATTTTTACTCTGATAACATACAGCCAAAAACTATTGAAGCCTATGACTTGCTTGACAGGGGTAACAGGTTATTCGTTGCAGGTTTGAGGGAAATGTATCCGGATAAGAAGTTTTACCCTGATGCCAATTTTACAATGCGGTTAACGTACGGGCAAGTGTTGGATTATTATCCGGCAGATGCCATTCATTTTAATTACTTTACTACACTTAAAGGTGTAATGGAAAAAGAAGACCCTGATAACTGGGAGTTTGTGGTTCCCGAAAAGCTAAAAGAATTATATGAAACAAAGGACTACGGCAGATACGGCGACGGAAAAACCTTGAAGGTTTGTTTTCTGACCAACCATGATATTTCGGGAGGCAATTCGGGAAGTCCTGTAATTAATGGAAATGGTGAGTTGGTTGGCTTGGCATTCGATGGCAACTGGGAAGCCATGAGCGGTGATATTGCTTTTGAACCCGAACTGCAAAGAACTATAAATGTAGATATCAGGTACGTACTTTTCATCATTGATAAATTTGCCGGCACAACACGCCTGATCGATGAAATGACTTTAGTTACAAATAGGAAAATGCCTGAAAAAGAATTGCGTGAAAAAGTTATTGAAGAAGTTGATGCTGTGGAAAATTAAATCCAGGTCGCCCGAATTGTAAACACACATCGGATAAAAGTTCCTGGATATAAATAACATAACGGTTTGAATATGGTGCGTTTGGCATTTCAACGCTCCAAATTTTCAATTTACTACTATGTTTATTTATTGCTATCATCTTCATATTTAGCACTATCTGCCAAATGCACTATATTTTTTGTTAGCGGCTGGCATTTCATTTAAAACGCTAATTCCCATACTCTAATGAGTGAATTATAAATAATAGTCATGTCATCCTCAAATTGGTTTCTTGATATATTATCTCCTACAAATTTGGCAAGTTGTTTTTTCCTTTTTCCAGTAAATAATCTTTTTCCATGTTCGTTTTCTTCGTCCAATTCTTCTTGCGTTTTCTTCCAATTGCCATATGTTGGGTCAACTTGATTAGGATAATATTGTTCAAGGTCTCTTACTAATAGTGTAAATACTTGATTATTTTGATTCAAATGAGGGTATCTCAGTAAAAAATCATTTACACCAGCAGCAGTTTGCTCGCTTGGTTGGTCAAGTAAAATTATTTGTTTGTTTCTATAAATACTTGAATCCAGTGGTGTGAATGCTTTTTCTATAGCATTAATTGTTCTTTCTGCTTGAACAATGTCGCCATTTGCCTTTATTATTTGAATTGATGGTTGTTCTGGATATAGTCTTTTAATTACTCGTGTTAAAAATTCAAACTCGCTCACACCTTCCACAATTAAAAAATTTCTTGGAAGTAATAAATCTGAAGGACTACCTCCAAGCAATTCATAAACAATATATGGTTTTGTTAAATCGTCAATTAGTTCTATTGATGTTTGACCTTCATTTTTTTCAACTTTAAATATTTGTTGCCCATCGTAATTATCAGCAACAAAAACTGATGAATGTGTATTTATAAAAACTTGGTCTGTTTCTTGGGATAATTCATGCAGAACGTCTTTTAGTTTTCGCTGAGCAGTTGGATGTAGATGAAGTTCTGCTTCATCAATGAAAAATAAGAAAGATTTTCCTTGGTCTACACTTTCTTTTCTGAACTCCGCATATGTTTGTATTATGGCAAGCATTAGAGCACGTTGCATGCCATCACCTTTTTCTTCTGCAGTAGTTTCTATACCATCATCAATAGTAGTTTCAAAATTTTTCAGTAAGTCATCAAAAACGGGTGCAGTAACTTCAAATTTTACTTTTGTAGTGTCTGGGAATTGTTTTTCAAGATTAATTTTGACTTTGCCGCCTAAAAGGTCAAATTGAGTTTTTATTTCAGATTCATCATCTTCGAATAGGTCTTTGAAGTTTTTTTGAAAATCTTGGTATTGTTGATTCGTTTCTAATATTGATGTTAAAACACCAGAAAGCATAATTCCAATTGGTGTTGACTTTGAATACTTTGCTACAGATTCATAATATTGTTTTGTATTTACATACTCAAATTTCGGAAGAAAATCATTTAATGCCGCATCAAACCCAGTCCCAGGCTTTACTACGTCCCCATTTACGATTACAGTTCGTTTTTTAGGACTCGCACTGGAACGGAGAATTGTTACGTTATCTGAATCACCTAAAACATTTCTTATTTTAGTTTGATTTCCTTCATGCTGCATTTTGTCAGCACCATCTTGTGCTCCAGAAAATTCTACCTCAACAATAATTTCTAAATCGGCTTGTCTTTTAAACTTCAAATCGGTTGATAGTCCGCCACGAACACCATTAAAGAAAAACTCTATCGCTTCGAAGAAATTTGTCTTTCCGCAATTATTTTGTCCAACCATAATATTGAAATTATTAACTTCAAATTCGGTTGTTTCAATTGACCTAAAATTTTCTATTTTAATTCTTGAGATTTTCATTTTCTTGTTTTCTTTTGCTTGCCGCTAACGGCAGTTTGTCTAATAACCCCGAATATTGTTATTTGTACTCAATCTGTAATTTTCTAAATAGCTGTTTTTTAAAATCATACGTTTTGCTGTTTTATCAAAATAATTGCTTTTTGATAGTTATTAGACAGTCTGACGTTCCTCGCGTATGAAATCGTAGCGGTTTTCAGCGCTCTAATCTTCATAAGCAAGTACCGTTCCCGCTACAAGATACAAAACTCCAACTTACCTCCTAACCCGCTATGTTTTATACGCGATGTTGGCACCAGTTATTCATTGACTATTTATCATTATTGCTGTCTTCTAATCCTTTAACAATTTATAAATCATAAAATAATATCGATAACTCAGTTGCAAAACTATATCTTAAGTTTAAATGAGTTTATTCACCTCTTCATTATCAGACAATAACCTTTAACATATTTTTTAAACTGAATGGTTTCGTCAGGACATAAGAACTGTGAAGATTTTTTAATTTGTCTTTCACTGTAAATGCTCCTTAATTGCTTTTATAACTTCTCTTTCAAAAGATCTTAGATGCCATAAAACTAATCCAAATGCAGCAATAATTAACAGGAAAGAATAATATGACTCAATCCAATTACCAAATAAATTAATTATAGAAAAGTAGAAAATTAGGCTTGCAAAAAAATCTCGAGCATCCTTAGTCAACGTTAAAAAGTCAACAAACATATCTGAGAAAATAAAGAGCAACATTGGAAAAACTCCTAATAACATAGTACGAATGCAGTATCCAATTTCAAGACCAATTTTAGAAGTATAGAGAAGAGTATCAATTCGCCCATTCGCTATCTGATTTTTAGTATCGATAATAATTTGCTGAAGCTTTTGATCTTCCCCTGCTTTAATTCCCTTTTTTGTCCATTTTCTAAATCTTAGTCTATATTTCCTAAGTAATTGATAAGCTAAATGAACATCTAGCATCTTTGAATCCTCTATTTGTTCTTCTCTTGCATAGCTTAGGGCATATGCAATTTTAATTAGAGGTTTTGATGTAAGCTCATCAACTCCTAAGATTTTGTAATATTTATCCATTGAAATCGGTCAGTTTTAATTGGTGCCAACTCCGGGATAACCACCACCTATGCCTCTTATTTCTACTTTGGGCAATACTGCCTGACAAATTAAGCGTTTGTATTTTAAAGAGATAGAAGTTTTGGTTTCGTGTTGTCATTTTATTTATTGTGTTTTTACCTTTTTACGATTGTAAAAATACATATTTTTTTTATCCCAAAAATATATCACCAGGACTTTTAATTTTTGAAATATTCTACCTAAATGAATTCACAATTATTTATTTTAACTCTAATTAATTTAAAGTAATTTTGCCCTTGAAATACTGACTATTTGTCATCTTTAGACGTATCAATTAATAGGTATAATTATTGATCGATAGAGCGTTTCAAATCAGGATATTACATTAAAACAAAAAACAATAGAAGAAAATGGCAACTTTTCTGGGCAAAATATTAGGGTCAAAATCGGTTAGAGATTTAAAGGCGTTAGATCCTATTCAAAATAAAATTCTTGAAGCCTACGAGCTTATTAAGGAATATAGCAATGACGAACTCAGGGCTAAAACCGTTGAATTCAAAAAAAAAATAACCGACTATATAGCTGATGAAGAAAAACAAATTACTGAAATAAAGGATAAAGTAAACGGCAATCCCGACATGGATGTTGAGGAAAAAGAAAAGCTGTGGAAAAAGGTTGATGACCTTGAAAAGCAAATATACGAAAAAACCCAGGATGTCCTGAATGAGATCCTTCCGGAGGCTTTCTCTGTGATGAAAGAAACTGCCAAACGGTTCATGGAAAATAAAATTGTAGAGGTTACAGCTAATGATTTCGACCGTGAACTGGCTACCAAAAACGAACACATCAATATTGTGGGAAATAAAGCACAATATAAAAACGAATGGATGGCAGGCGGCAATTTAATAACCTGGGATATGATTCATTACGACGTCCAATTGGTCGGAGGGGTCGTGCTCCATGAAGGAAAAATTGCGGAAATGGGGACCGGTGAGGGAAAAACACTTGTGGCAACGCTTCCTGTTTACCTTAACGCATTACCTGGAAAAGGCGTACACATTGTTACGGTAAATGACTACCTCGCCAAGCGTGACTCGGAATGGATGGGAGTGCTGTACGAATTCCACGGATTAAAGGTTGATTGTATTGATAAACACCAGCCCAATTCGCAGCAAAGAAGAAACGCATATCTCGCTGATATTACTTTCGGAACCAATAATGAGTTCGGATTCGACTATTTAAGAGATAACATGACTGCCTTCCCCGATGAACTGGTTCAGCGTCCGCACAATTATGCGATTGTTGACGAAGTGGATTCGGTGCTTATTGATGATGCCAGAACACCTTTAATTATTTCGGGACCGACACCAAAAGGCGAACATCAGGAATTCGATGAGTTCAAACCTAATGTACAAAAACTTTATAATGTACAAAAAAGTCTTGTAACCAAAATAATAGCTGAAGCAAAAAAAACACTTACTGACAAATCCAATCCTGAAAATGAAAAGAAAGGCGGTGAACTGTTGTTAAGAGCTTATAAAGGACTGCCAAAAAATAAGGCATTAATTAAATACCTGAGTGAAGAGGGGAATAAACTCCTGATGCAAAAAACCGAAAATTTTTACCTGCAGGAGCAGGCAAAAAACATGCACATTATTACTGACGAGCTTTTCTTTGTTATAGACGAAAAATCCAATTCGGTCGATCTTACCGAAAAAGGTATTAACCTAACCAACGAATCTGCCGGTGATCCGGAATTTTATGTTTTACCCGATGTGGGCGCCGAAATAGCAGAACTTGAAAAATCCGATTTGTCGGAAAAGAAAAAGGCGGAAAAAAAGAGCGAAATTTTGCGCGACTTCTCAGTGAAATCCGAAAAAGTGCACACGGTAAACCAGTTGCTCAAAGCTTACACTATGTTCGAAAAAGATGTTGAATACATTATTGTGGAAAATAAAATCAAAATCGTTGACGAGCAAACCGGACGTATCATGGAAGGCAGAAGGTATTCCGATGGACTGCACCAGGCTATCGAGGCAAAAGAAGATGTAAAAGTTGAAGCCGCCACGCAAACTTATGCTACGATTACGCTTCAGAATTATTTCCGTATGTACAAAAAACTGGCAGGAATGACAGGTACTGCCGAAACCGAAGCCGGCGAATTGTGGGATATTTATAAATTAGATGTTGTTGTTATTCCGACTAATAAACCTATCGTAAGAGACGACCGTGAAGACCTTGTGTTTAAAACCAAACGTGAAAAATTCAATGCTGTAATTAACGAAATTCAGGAACTGGTCGAACATAAAAGACCTGTACTTGTCGGTACTACTTCCGTTGAGACTTCAGAATTGTTGAGCAGAATGCTTACACGCCGGAATATCAAACATAATGTTTTAAATGCTAAACTTCACCAAAAAGAAGCCATAATCGTGAAAGAAGCAGGACAACCGGGTTCGGTAACTATCGCGACAAATATGGCTGGTCGGGGAACGGACATTAAGCTCGGACCGGGGGTTAAAGATGCCGGTGGTTTGGCTATCGTTGCTACCGAACGACATGAATCGCGCCGGGTTGACAGGCAGTTGCGCGGACGTTCGGGCAGGCAGGGAGACCCGGGCAGCTCGCAGTTCTTCGTTGCCCTGGAAGATGACCTGATGCGTATGTTCGGTTCGGGAAGAATCGCCAAGATAATGGACCGCATGGGCATTAAGGAAGGTGAAGTCATCCAGCATTCCATGATCACAAAATCCATTGAGCGGGCACAGAGAAAAGTCGAAGAAAATAACTTTGGAATCCGTAAGCGTCTGTTAGAATATGACGATGTGATGAACGCCCAGCGTGAGGTCATTTATAAAAAACGCAGGCACGCACTCTTTGGAGAACGGCTCGCCATCGACATTTCCAATATGATGTATGATGCCATTGAGCAAACTGTAATGGATTTCCAGGAGACTCGCAATTTTGAGGGTTTCAAGATGGAACTCCTGAAAGTTTTCGTCACAGAATCTCCTTATAATGAGAAGGATTTTCTATCTGTAAACAAAGATGAAATAACAGAAAATATTTTTGAAAAGGTTTATGAAGCCTATAAAAAGAAAAATGATCAGGTTCGTGAAAGGGCGATGCCTGTAATCAAAGATGTATATGAAGGTGATTCTCATTATGAAAATATTGCAATTCCTATCACTGATGGCATAAAAGAAATGCAGGTTGTTGCCAATTTGAAAAAAGCTGTTGAAAATGAAGGACAGGAAGTAATACTTGCCGTTGAGAAAGGTGTAACGTTAAGTCATATTGATAATGCGTGGAAGGAACATCTTCGTGAGCTGGACGACCTGAAACAATCGGTTCAGACAGCAACTTACGAACAGAAAGACCCGCTATTGATTTATAAATTTGAATCGTTTGAGTT
>JADHVR010000054.1 GCA_016783885.1 Bacteroidales bacterium | reverse complement strand
AAATGTTTGTGAATATTACATCTAAGATATTGGTTCTCAGGCTAATGATTTAGCTCTTTTTTAATAAGTTATTGACATCCATTTGTTTATAACTTTGACTCATTTACTCGGTCGCAACCCTTGATTCGCATTAATAATAAACAAATAAGTTATAAAGCAAATGTGCATAACAAAGGTAACCGTTGCACAACCCCATAATTATTCAGATCATCGAACCAAAACAAAGCTTTGTAAGGATGCCTGTTTTTAGAGTACAATTATTGGTTCGGAAAATTTTGTGAGCTTAGATGGGCTTAAAACACTCCATATTTGAGCCAATAAACAGGAAAAAGATTTAAAAATTGAATAACAAACTAAAGTAACATAAAGAGCGGGATTAATTGACGTAGCCACATCAATCTTGCTTATCCAAACGCGACTTTTAAAGCGATACAAGCGACCTGGTATTTCCCTATAATTTTCCAAAACCGAAAATATGCATTTGGCAGGTCAGCTTAATTTTCGTAATTTTGACCGGAATAATAAAAATCAATGGTGGTTTTTGCACAGACTGCCGTTATAAATCGTAAATCAACATGTCTCCTTACCTTCTTCCTTTATCCGAATCTTTTAAAGCCAACGCCAACGAAGAGATTGCCAAACCTATGGCAAAATACATGAAAGGGCTATTCGATTATTATGGGATCAAAACACCCATAAGAAGGACACTTGGTAAAGAATTTCATAAAAAATATGGTTATCCTGAAGCTGAAGACTTAGAAAAGACAGTAAAAGAATGTTGGGATTTACCTCAACGGGAATACCAGTATTTTGCTATGGAATTACTCGTAAAATTAGCGAAACAGGCAGAGACAGATCGTATTGAACTTTACCGGTATTTGATTGAAAACAAATCGTGGTGGGACACCGTGGATTTAATCGCTACTAAACTTGTTGGCGTACATTTTATTAAATACCCGGAACTCATCAAACCGGTAACGAAAAAATGGATGGATTCGGGCAATATGTGGTTACAGCGTACCTCCATTTTGTTCCAACTGCCTTATAAAAAAGAAACCGATATCAATCTTTTAACAAAGTATATCCGGCAATTACAAGGTTCTAAAGAGTTTTTTATAAACAAAGCCATCGGCTGGATTTTAAGGGAATATTCAAAAACCGATTCAGAATGGGTTATTGAATATGTAAACAATAATCAACTGGCTCCTTTAAGCAAAAGGGAAGCATTGAAATGGACGGAAAGAAAAAAATTAAAATAACTATGAAAAAAAGAAATACTTCAGATATTATTAAATTTTTGGGGATACTATTACTGTTTTTATTCGTTATTTCCTGCACAAACAAAAAGATATTTGAACAATACCATAAATTCGATAATCTCTCATGGAACAGGTTCAACTACCTTAAATTCGAAGTCCCTATTGAAAATACGGCTGCCGGGTACGATATTTTTTTAACAGTGCGCCATCTGCCCGATTATCCTTACCCTAACCTTGATATTAATTTCACAATTTTTATACCCTCAGGCGAAATGCGCACCGCCGATTATTCTTTTGAAATAAAGGATAAAGAGGGTAAAATGCTAAGTGAATGTCTCGGCGATTATTGCGACATTAAATTTTCGCTAAGGAAAGGCTTCAGGTTTTCAGAACCAGGCATTGTTAAATTTGAGATTGAAAATAAAATGACCAAGCTGGAAACACCGGGAATTATAGAGGTGGGGCTGATTATTGAAAAGTCTAAAGAGTAAATATGATTGACCTGGACGATTATGAACTGGAATCGGATTTAAAAAATGCCTGTCTTGCTTCTTAGCTCTCACCTCCTCCAGTTCTCAATAGCAATATACCAACTGTTTTTATAAACGGGAGATTTGATAAGGCTGTAATCATTATCGGTGAAAGGATTATCAACTTTTTTGAAATAAAATTTTATTGATAACGGATTTCCTCTTTCGCCATAAATCCATTCTTCCTCATCTGAGTTCTTGTAAACTTCCGAAGGCGGTCCGTAAATAATGTAAATAATTCCGCGGTCGGTTTTCCAGCCTTCCTGGTATGAAGTAAATATTATATTGGAATTTTGCACACGGTTGTAATACCTCTGAATCAAGTTTATGGCTCTTTTAGGGTTGTTTGACGATCTTTCGAGCCAGAAGCTGTCAACAGCAGTTTTATGATCGGAATAAGCCAGCAACTTATCAAATTCTTTCTGAGTTGTAAGGTAACGAAGAGGTAAGATTGCCTGGAGCGGAGAAGCAATTTCAGGGAAGCCGTCATCAAACCGGAAGAGTGTCAATCCATCGGCTTGTGCAGTATCAGCCTGGAAATGATAGATACCACGATCGGGTAACTCCAGTAGTTGCGATTCACCACCTGTTAATGTGATAGTATATAAGCTATCCGGTTCAAATTTGTAAATTATTTCTTTTTCAACTGCAAAAGGCGGCTTGGCAAGAGGAAATTTCCGGTTGTAATAGCGGATATGTAATAGTTGAGTGTCGGGGTTGTTATACAGAATCCTGAAATATTGATCCTGTAAAATATAATTACAAAATACAGGGTAGCCATCGCTGTCTTTAACAAGGAAATTCTGCCTGGAATATTTATTGTTTTTCTGAATGTTATAGAACCTGTAAACATAATTATCTTTCTTTCTGTTAAGGTCGAAAAGAGTGATCTTTAAAACATAATCGCCCGGAAAAGATGCTTTTACATCAAAATCAACGATCATTTCCGATTCGGTTCCGTAACTGAGGGTATCGGTAAATATTAAAGTGGCTGTATCCAAAGCGTGCTTCGAATCATAACCTGAAAAAAGTTCATAAAAAACTTTAAAGTTCGCCTTGTGAATATCTTTGTTTGTATCATGAACAAAGTTAAAGTCGTGCAACCTGATGTTCATGTAAACAGTGGAGAGGGTATCGGAAGTATGATAAATTACTGCCTGGAAATCGGTGAATTTATTTTCATCATATAAAAAAGCCAGGTCGGTTTTACTTAGTTTCTTTGCGGTAAGGCTTCCTGTTAACAGTAACGATAATATGGTATAAATAATAAGTTTTTTCATAGCAGATTATATTTTCAGGTTTCAATGCTTTCAAGATATTTACCGGGCAGGGATTTACTCGCCTTTGCGCCAAGTTTTTTGAGTTTCTCCACCTGGGTTATCAGGTTTCCCCTGCCGTCAACCAGTTTATTTTGGGCGTCGTCATAAGTTTTTTGTACTTTGTTTATTTGGTTACCGAGGTTCTCCATATCTGTTAAAAAGCCAAAAAATTTATCGTACAATGCCCCGCCCTGACGTGCAATTTCAAGGGCGTTTTGTGTTTGCTTTTCATGTTTCCAGATAGAGGCAACGGTTCGGAGAGTAGCCAAAAGGGTTGTGGGGCTGACAATGACTATTTTTTTCTCCCACGCATAATTAAATAAATTTATATCCGCCTGTATTGCCGTGCTGAAAGCCGATTCGATAGGCATAAACAGTAAAACAAAATCAGGAGAGTCGAACAAAGTTGCATTTTGATAATTTTTTTCACTCAATCCTTTAATATGGTTTTTAATGGATTCAACATGGTGTTTAAGGGCTGTTTCTTTTTTCTCGTCATTTTCCTGGTTAATATACGCTTCATAAGCAATTAAAGAAACTTTTGAATCGATAATGATATGTTTATTATCAGGAAGTTTTACAACAACATCCGGTCTGATGAATTCTCCTTCTTCATTTCTAACAGTAGTTTGCGTTTCGTATTCCTGACCCTTAACCAAACCCGAACGTTCCAACACTCTTTCCAGGATGATCTCGCCCCAGTTGCCCTGCTTTTTAGTATCCGATTTAAGGGCTTTTGTAAGGTTATTAGCTTCTTCACTTATTTTGAAATTAAGCTCATAAAGTTTTTTCAGTTCGGCTTTCAGGTCGGTCTGATCCCTGAGTCCTTTTTGATAGGTGTCATCCACCTTCTTTTCAAAGATTTGAATTTTTTCTTTCAACGGATTAAGGATTTCGCCGATATTTTTTTGGTTAGCAAGGGTAAACTCCTGTGAATTTTGCTTCAGGATTTTTATGGCAATGTTTTCAAATTCGGTAGTAAATTTTTTCTGCAGGTCTTCTATCTCTGCTTTTTGTGTATCAAGTTTTTCCTGAAGATTTTTATATTCCACTTCAGCCCTTGCAATTCGGGTATTCAGATGTTCATTCCGGTCTCTTTCCCCGTTTAACTCCTCAACCAGTTTATCATTTGCCGATTGCAGGTCGGAATATTTTTCGCTGATGATACTCTTTTCTTTATCAAGATTATTAATCTCATCAGTCTTCACTTTTTCAATTTCACCGATTTTAAGCTGAAGCTCGCTTTTTTGCTTTGTTAACTTGTTTTTAAAGCCAAACCAGGCGATAACTCCTCCGAGAATCAGTCCGCATATCAGATATAGAATTTCCATAATTAATAATTTTTGTAAAATTATGAAATCCAACAGGAATTTTTATAAAGGTATGAAAAAAATATCAAATATTGTACCTGAATATTTATATTTAGCACATCAAAATATTATTTAGCCGATATAATTTTTTTCGGTATGCTTTCTAAAAAATTACTTAATTTTACATTTGATTCTTTTTTTGGATTAAATGCAAAACGATTAATAAGCCGATACCGTAAAATCTGCTAAGATACAAATCATGAAAAGAGTAGTTGTTATTTTGACTGTGCTAATACTTATTTTCGAGGATTTTTCATTAGTAGCTCAAGAAATCTCCCCGCCTGTTTGTTATGGGAAAAAACGATTGTTAAAAGAGTTTATCAAAGAAGAGATGATTTATCCGCAAAAAGCCCTTCAAAATAAAACAGAAGGTACTGTTGTGCTTTCTTTTATTGTTAAACCGGATGGGTCAACAACCGATTTAAAGATTACTAAATCAGTAAGCAAAGAAATTGATAAAGAAGCAACCAGGATTTTTAATAAAATATTATGGTACCCTGCGACCGAATTAGGTAAGCCCATTGCATATCTGCATTTGTTTGAGATAAAATTCAGTATAAAGAAGTATCTGAAATTGTGTAAGGCAAGGGGGTACGAATATTTTGCTTATCCCTATCAGCCTGTTGACAGTAGTAATACAGTCTATCCATTAAATGATACAGATGTTCGTCCAAAGCCAATATTTACCAGCAGGAATTATAATTTTAGCAGTTTTATGGCTAATAACCTGAAATACCCTGAAGCAGCATTCAAGCAGAATATTTCCGGTATGGTAAAGTTGAACTTTGTAGTTGAACCAAGCGGGAGAATTTCAAATATTATTGTTGAAAAGAGAGTGGGAGGCGGTTGCACCGAGGAAGCTATCAGGGTGGTAAAGCTATTAAAATGGAATCCGGGTTTACTGAACAATAAAGCAGTCAGGACATTCATGAGCCTGGAAATTACTTTTGACATAGCCAAACAAACTGTGGGAGGTAAAATTCCTACACCAGGACAGGTTTACTAAAAAAGTTCAAATCTAAGATTAAATGGTTTATATCGGATTACTTTCTGACACCCATTCTTTTCTCCACCCAAAGATTTTTGAAATATTTAAAGACTGTGACGAGATATGGCATGCCGGCGATATCGGGAATATTCAAACTGCTGATAGTCTGAATGCCTTCAAGCCCCTAAAGGCTGTTTACGGCAATATTGACGGACATAAGGTCAGGGCTGTGTATCCGGAAACACAGGTTTTCCAATGTGAAGATGTAAAGGTGCTGATAACTCATATCGGTGGTTATCCGGGCAGATACTGGAAAAAAGCACGTGAACTTATCCTTAGGGAAAAACCGGGTCTGTTCATTTCAGGACATTCACACATTTTAAAAGTAATGTACGATAAACAAAACGATTTACTTCATATCAACCCTGGAGCATCAGGAAAATTTGGTTCACATAGAGTTATTACGCTTGTTAGATTTTCTGTTAATAGGAAAGAGATTAAAGATTTAGAAGTGATTGAATTAAGAAAAAATGTAATTGGTTTGAAAAACAATTGAAAATGAACTAAATTTTTACTACTTTTGCAAACCTTTTTAAAATAACAACTTGCACTACTATGAAAAAAGCTAAGGTATTATTTGTTTCACAAGAAATAATTCCCTACCTTCCTGAAAGTCAAATGGGTACAATATGCCGCTATCTTCCACAAGCCACACAGGAAAGAGGAAGAGAGATAAGGACGTTCATGCCACGGTTCGGAAATATCAATGAAAGAAGAAATCAGCTACATGAAGTTATAAGGTTATCGGGTATGAATCTCATTATTGATGACAACGATCATCCACTGATAATAAAAGTAGCTTCTATCCAGCAAGCCCGAATGCAGATATACTTTATTGACAATGAAGATTATTTTCAAAGAAAATTTACCATTTCTGATAAAAACGAAAAATTCTTCCCGGATAATGATGAACGGACAATATTTTTCTCCAGGGGCGTTTTAGAAACTGTAAAAAAATTGGGATGGGCACCCGATATTATTCATTGTCATGGCTGGATGACAAGTTTGATACCGATTTATATAAAGAAAGCTTTTAAAGACAACCCGATTTTCACCGATACTAAAGTAATTTGTTCAATCTATAATGATGACTTCAGTGAAACTTTAAATAGTGATTTTGCCAAAAAAATTAAACTCAATGGCATTACAAACAAAGACCTTATGCACTATCAAGAGCCTACTTATGTAAATCTGTTTAAAGCAGCGATTGATTTTTCCGATGCTGTTATTATAGCAGCAGAAGACATAAATAAGGAGGTAAAAGAATATCTTGATACCTCATCAAAACCTGTACTCGGGTATCAGCCGATGGATAATTATATTACGGCTTACAATGAGTTTTATGATGAAATATTAGGTGACGATTCAGAATAATTAAACAGGAATTTTAAATTTAAGCAAGCAAAATTGAAAGCATTTCGAGTATTTTCTTTTATTTCATTTCTATTTGTCGCAACATTGGTATTTATCAATACATCATGCAACAAAAAACCGGAAACAATCGGACTTGATCTGGTGGATTATAATAAACTTTATGTGGGTTATGATACAATTATTGCTATTACGGCATATTCTTCCTTTGAAGATTCGGTTATAACTGATGAAACTTCACAAAACCTGCTTGGAAGTCAATATACTAATGTTTTCGGGTTGACAAACACCAGTTTCTATACCCAACTCAGGTTATCCGATATCCAGCCCGATTTTGGTGAAAACCCACAGGCTGATTCTGTAGTTTTTACAATGGTTTATAGTGGGTATTACGGGAATATCAATACCGAACAAACTGTAAAAATATTCGAAATAAATGAAAATTTATATAGCGATAGCGCATATTATTCAAACAGCAGTTTCGAAGTAAAAGATATTGAACTGGCAAATTTTATTTTTATTCCTAATCCTAACGACAGTGTATTAATCGATACCGTTAAATATGCTGCTGAATTACGTATCCCGTTAAATGAGAGTTTCATCGACAGAATTTTCACCGACGCTGATTCAACTGATCTGTCTTCAAACGATGATTTTATTGATTTTTTCAAAGGACTGTATGTAATCACTGAAAATGCGACAGCACCCGGAGAAGGGGCTGTTTTTTACTTTGATTTGCTTAATGATCGGTCTGATGTAACAATTTATTATAATGATACACTAAGTTATCAGTTTGTTATTAATTATTATAATGCACGTGTCGGAAAATTTGAACATGATTATTCGCTAAGTACAGATCAAACTTTCATAGGACAAGTTGTTAACGGTGATACAACTCTCGGAACAGAAAAATTATATTTGCAAGGTTTAGCAGGAGTAAAAACAACAGTTAAATTCCCCGGTCTTGCCGAATGGATTGAATCAGGAAATATTGCCATCAGCCAGGCGAAATTAATTATTCCCGCCGAACAACCTGCAGATGAATTAGATCCGCCTGACAATCTGATACTATTCAGCTTAAACGAAGATGGGCAATACGTTTTTACAGCCGATCAATTAGAAGGTGATGACTATTTTGGAGGGGATTATAACTCTGACCTGAACTGCTATCAATTCAGAATTTCGTTTTATATCCAGGATTTAGTACAAGGAATTCCTGAGTATGGGTTGGTTCTTTTTCCATCAGGGAAATCAGTTAAAGCAAATCAAGTTACCTTACTTGGCACTGATCCATTACTCCCTCAACATATTAAGCTGGAAATAATTTATACTCGTTTGAATTCAGAATAATTATTGATTGTTATTTGTCTTTGGACAGCTAAAACTCATAAAATTATGTGTGGAATTGTTGGATATATTGGCTCAAAACAAGCCTTGCCTATATTAATAAAAGGATTGCATCGCCTGGAATACAGAGGTTACGACAGTGCAGGCGTTGCTATTTTAGATGGCGGACTTAAATTGTATAAAACAAAAGGTAAGGTTTCTCATCTTGAAAATTTTGTTAAGGATAAAAATACAAAAGGCACAATAGGTATTGCTCATACAAGGTGGGCAACGCATGGAGAACCGAATAATATAAATGCTCATCCTCATTTTTCACGGTCGAAAAATTTAGCTATCATTCATAACGGCATAATCGAAAACTATGCTTCGCTAAAAGAAGAACTTATAAAACGGGGTTATACATTTACAAGCGATACCGACACTGAAGTTTTGATTCACCTGATTGAGGATATTAAAATTAGCGAGAAAGTTGAACTGGAAGAAGCTGTTAGAATTGCATTAAGCCAGGTAGTAGGAGCTTATGCCATAGTCATTATTTCAGAAGACGAACCTGATACATTAATTGGTGCAAGGAAAGGTAGTCCTTTAGTTATTGGCATTGGAAACGGCGATTTTTACATTGCTTCTGATGCAACCCCAATAGCTGAATATACTAAGGATGTTGTTTATCTTAATGACAAGGAAATTGTTATTATTAAAAGAGATAAAGAATTAAAAATCAGAACTATTGAAAACAAAGACAAAACTCCTTATATACAAAAACTGGAACTGAATTTAAGTGCTTTAGAAAAAGAAGGGTTTGATCATTTTATGCTTAAAGAAATTTACGAACAACCTCATTCTATTCTTGATAGCATGAGGGGGCGGTTAAATGTAAAAGAAGGAAGTATAAGACTTGGGGGAATCAGTGATTATGAGCAAAAAATGGCTAACGCCAAAAGAATTATTATCGTGGCTTGCGGAACTTCATGGCATGCCGGTTTGGTTGGAGAATATTTATTCGAAGACCTGGCGCGTATTCCTGTTGAAGTGGAATATGCTTCTGAGTTCAGGTACCGAAATCCTATCATCAATGAAGATGATATAGTCATTGCCATTTCACAATCGGGCGAAACAGCAGATACTCTTGCCGCCATTGAATTAGCCAAATCAAAAGGAGCAACAATAATCGGAATTTGCAATGTAGTAGGTTCATCAATTGCAAGAGCAACTCATGCTGGTTCGTTTACACATGCCGGCCCTGAAATTGGTGTTGCTTCTACAAAAGCATTCACAGCCCAGGTAACCATTCTTACATTAATGGCTTTACGGTTTGCACAAATGAAAGGTACTATTGAAAAATCTAGATTCTACCAACTTATTAATGAACTTGAAGCCATCCCTGAAAAGGTAAAAGAAACCCTTAGCATTGAGGTACAAATAAAAGAACTGGCAAGAATGTTCACTTATACTCGAAATTTCCTTTATCTTGGCAGAGGATATAATTTCCCTGTTGCTTTAGAAGGCGCTTTAAAACTAAAAGAGATTTCTTATATCCACGCCGAGGGCTATCCCGCAGCCGAAATGAAACATGGCCCCATCGCCCTTATCGACAGAGAAATGCCTATTGTAGTTATTGCTACATATCGGGGTGCTTATGAAAAAGTTATTAGTAATATCCAGGAAATTAAAGCAAGAAAGGGGAAAATTATTGCAATAGTTACAAAGGGAGATAAAACAGTTAAAGAACTTGCTGATTATGTTATTGAAATTCCGGAAACAGAAGAAATGTTAGTCCCGTTGTTAGCTACAATTCCATTACAATTACTTTCGTATCATATAGCTGTTATGAGAGATTGTAATGTTGACCAACCCAGAAATCTTGCTAAATCAGTTACTGTGGAATAATACAAATAAGTCTCTTGTAAACTGAATAGTTATAACAGATCAATAGTGAACAAAATGTGTAGAAAACCATCTTATTCTGATTTGGAAACAAAAATTCAGGAACTTGAAAAAAATGTTGAAGTTCTAATTGAAAGCAGGGAAAAATACAGGCAAATTGCAGATTTTACTTATGACTGGGAATATTGGTTAAGTCCTAAAGGTGAGTATCTTTATGTTTCTCCTTCATGTAAAAAAATTACAGGATATTCTCCTGAAGAATTTATATCGGACCAGGATTTAATGAACAGAATTATTCATTCTAAAGATAAAGTAAAGTTTAAAAAATATATTGAAAGCGTGTTAGAATTAAATGCCGAAAATAAACAATTTGAATTTCGTATTAAAACCCGAAGCACGAAACAGCGATGGATAGGACTTTATTGCCAGCCTGTTTATGGTAAGGATGGAAAATATTTAGGTCAGCGGGGTTCCAACCGGGATATAACCGACCTGAAGCAAGCAAAAGAAAAAATCAAAATAGTAAAGAAACAACAGAGATCAAGTCAGTTGGAAAAAGAAAAATTTATAACCGATATTGATATAAAAAACCGTCAATTGGCTTCTTTTGCCATGCATGTTGCTCAAAAAAATGAAGTTCTGTCACAAATAAAAGAAGATATTAACAAACTAATAGATGGAGTTGATTCAGATTCCAAACAAAAGTTGAATGAACTTATTAATAAAATAAAAGCAAATATACAATTAGAACGTAATTGGAAGGATTTTAAGCTTCATTTTGAAAATGTACACCCCGGATTTTTTCATCGCTTGAATGAAAAATTTTCAAAGCTTACTCCGAAAGACCAGAAATTATGTGCATATCTGCGAATGAACTTTAGCACAAAAGAAATTGCACAATTATTAAGTATTACATCAGGTAGCGCAGAAATTAGCAGGATTCGCCTCAGAAAAAAATTAAACCTTCCAAAAGAAACAAACCTGGTTACATTTATTACGGGTATATAATAGTAAATGGGTAAATGCGTAAATGATTAAATCATTCCATCATTCCATCATTTTATCATTCTATCATTTTAGCATTTTAGCATTCTATCATTGAAATATTATTATGGTAATAATAAAAAAAAGAAAAGAAAATCAATTTGTTACTTTATGGTGAAATTGATCAAAACCGATTCTTGACACAAAACCGAATCAGATAGAATAAATTTTACATTTACCTGTCATCCTGATATATACGAAATTTATTATTGAAATATTAATGGTTTTAAATAGTATAAAACTAAAATTTATGTTAGGGTGTTTCTAAAAATATATGTTATGGAATTGTTAGGGTGAAAATATTTTTTTATTAAGGATTATTGTTTTTCTTTGCCTGCTTTAATTCAAATAAATAAAAAATTATAGAAAATGACACAAAAATACCGTTCATTAACAAAAAAGGAAATTGATCAATTAATATCACAGGGTTGTAGATGTTGTGATTGGACTAATGTTCAGGTTGCTGATCAATTTGATCCCGGAAAAGTAACTTCAACAAAATTTTCAGGTAACATTAAATTAGGCGTATTTGATAAAGAAATTACTTTTTTTGGCGGCGTTAAAAAACATGCAGGAATAAGTAATGCAACTATACATAATTGTACTATTGGCAATAATGTATATATCGGGCAAATTAAAAATTACCTGGCAAATTATATTATTGAGGACGATGTTGTAATTGAAAATGTTGACATAATTGCAGTTGAAGGCGAAAGTTCATTTGGCAACGGTGTAATAGTTGAAGCAATTAATGAAGGAGGAGGCAGGGAAATACCAATCTATGACTATCTTTCAGCACATACGGCATATATTTTAGCTTTATACAGGCATATGCCCAAAGTTATTAAATTGCTTGAAAAAGTAATAGCTGATTATACCAAATCCGTTACATCTTCAAAGGGGTTAATTGCACGTGGTGCAAAGCTAATTAATTGCAGGACCATAAAAAATGTTAAAATCGGTGTAAATAGTACAATTGAAGGTGTGTACAGGTTATCAAACGGTTCCATAAATAGTTCAATGGAAGATCCTGTATATTTTGGTCCCGGGGTAATAGTTGAAGATTTTATTGTATGCTCAGGTTCAAAAATATCTGATGCGACATTGATTTCACATTGTTTTATTGGTCAGGGATGTGAACTCAGCAAACATTATTCTGCCGAAAATTCTTTGTTCTTTGCTAATTGTCAGGGTTTTCATGGTGAAGCATGTGCAATTTTTGCCGGACCATATACCGTTACACATCATAAATCCACATTATTGATTGCAGGTTTGTTTTCGTTTTTAAATGCGGGAAGCGGATCGAATCAAAGTAATCACATGTATAAATTGGGTCCTATTCACCAGGGGATAGTTGAAAGAGGGTCAAAAACAACCAGTGATTCTTACATACTATGGCCGGCTAAAGTTGGAGCATTCTCTCTTGTTATGGGCAGGCATTATAAAAATTCGGATACTTCTGATCTTCCATTTTCATATTTGATTGAAAGTAAAGATGAGAGTGTTTTAGTTCCCGGTATAAATTTAGGAAGTGTTGGAACAGTCAGAGACGCTCAGAAATGGCCAAAACGCGATAAACGAAAAGACCCGAATAAGCTTGATTATATAAATTTCAACCTGTTGAGTCCTTATACTATCCAAAAAATGATAAATGGTAATAAAATCCTAAACGGATTAAAAATGTCTTCTGGGGAATCTTCAGATTATTATTCCTACCAAAGTTGTAAAATCAATAACTCGTCACTTAACAAAGGCATTAAATTATATGAGATAGGAATTAATAAATTTCTTGGAAATTCATTAATTAAACGACTTGAAAAAATAAATTTTAAAAACGATAAAGAAATTCAGAAAAGACTAAAACCCGATACTCCTGTCGGAACAGGGAAATGGGTTGATCTGGCAGGATTGATAGCCCCGGAAGAAATTGTTAAAAAATTGCTTTCTGATATTGAAAATGAAAAAATCACTACTCTGGAACAGGTTGACAGTTATTTTAAGTCAATACATGATAATTATTATACTTATGAGTGGACATGGGTAATTGATGCTTTACAAAAACGTATTGGAAAAACAATAAATGAAATAACTGCACAGGATATAATTGAGCAAGTTGAAAAATGGAAAAAAAGTGTAGTGGATTTAGATAATATGCTTTATGAAGATGCAAAAAAAGAATTTTCTCTTAACACTAAAACAGGATTTGGAATGGACGGGGAAGAAACTGATAAACAAATTGACTTTGAACAGGTCAGAGGAAAATTTGAAAGTAATATCACCGTTTCTGCAACAAAAGAACATATTGTTAAAAAGACAAATCTTGGTAATGAACTGATTGAAAGGATGAAGAAGGTTTCATAAAACAAGAATGCAAATTTCTAATTCATAAAATCAAATAAAAAAAGGATTATACTATGAGAGTTATTATTGAACCGAATTACAATTTAGTTTCAAAATGGGCTGCTAATTATGTAGCAAAAAAAGTTATTGAATTTTCACCTGATGAAAACAAACCTTTTGTGCTTGGCTTGCCAACAGGTTCTTCACCATTAGGAATGTATAAAGAGTTGATTGAGCTTTATAAAGCCGGAAAAGTTTCATTTAAAAATGTTGTTACATTTAATATGGATGAGTATATAAACTTAGCTGAAGACCACCCCGAAAGCTATCATTCATTTATGTGGGACAATTTTTTCAAATACATTGATATCAAAAAAGAAAATGTTAACATACTTGATGGAAATGGTGAAGACCTTACACGTGAATGTATTAAATATGAAGAAAAAATAAAAGAAGTCGGAGGTATTCATTTGTTCCTCGGAGGCATAGGACCCGATGGTCACATTGCATTTAATGAACCGGGTTCTTCATTACAATCAAAGACACGGATTAAAACCTTAACCCATGATACAATCATTGCAAATTCAAGGTTTTTTGATAATGATATTACAAAAGTCCCAAAAACAGCGTTAACTGTTGGCGTTGGTACAGTGTTAGATGCCGACGAAGTAATGATTATTGTTAATGGACACGGCAAAGCAAGAGCATTGAAACATGCCATTGAAGGAAGTGTTAATCATATGTGGACTATCAGTTCATTACAATTACATCCAAAGGGTATTATTGTTTGTGATGATGATGCTACTGTTGAATTAAAGGTTGGAACTGTAAATTATTTCAAGGATATTGAATCAGCAAATCTTGACCCTTCAAAACTTTTATAATAGATTGTTATAATTTCTACTTACTTTGGTTTTTCTTTTGAACTTGATTGAATAAATTGCAAATAATATTTAACAAAATATTATACTATTTGATAAATATTTTGTCAAATAGTAATACTTTTTGTTATCTTTAATCACTTTGATTTTCATCTCCATTGCAGCACGCAAAAAAAAAGTTTACCTATCACATTTCAAGTTGCTTTTAATAACTCCATAGCCTCCTGAAAAGTTTTATCTGTTTTATGATATATCGGATAAAAGCCTTTATCGTCAAGCAAGTTGCGCCCTATAAAGGCTTTTAATAATATTTTTGTTTTTTCTTTTGATTTCTTTGTGCCTGTTGTATCTTTTTCAACACCATTTTTTTCAGCAAATTCTACAAATTCATTGAAAATATCATCGGTAATATAGAAATCCTTATTAAAATCTTCAAAAGATGTAAACTTATTCAAACAATTGCGGTTCTTATCAGTATAATTAAAAGCAAATTGAAAAATCAAACTTTTATTAAGTAATTTATTGAAGTACTCAGAGTTATCATCAGACTTTACCGATACATAAATATCAGGCATAATACCACCTCCGCCATACACTATTTTACCGCCGGGAGTAATAAACTTAAGCGAATCATTAAAATGAATACTATCCGGCTCTTCCATTTCACCATTCAGAAAACGGTAGTATGATTCAGTATAGTAATCCTCGAAGCCATTTTCCTTATCATAAGGTTTTTGTATGCACCGCCCTGTTGGTGTGTAATATCTGGCAACAGTCAATCTTAATGCCGAACCATCCGGAAAATCAAGTTGCCTTTGAACCAAACCTTTGCCAAACGACCTTCGTCCGACAATCAACCCTCTGTCATTATCCTGGATAGCTCCTGCAACAATTTCACTGGCTGATGCCGATCCTTCATCAATAAGAATTATAACCGATTTATCTTCAAGTCTGCCTTTGTCGGTAGCATAAAACAACTCCTTGGGTTGATTTTTACCTTGGGTGTAAACAATAAGTTTATCCTCCCTAAGGAATTCATCTGCCATATCGATTGCAGCCTGTAAATATCCTCCTGCATTCCCGCGAAGATCGAGGATTAAATTTTGCATCCCCTGATCTTCCAGGTCCATCGCTGCTTTTAAAAATTCATCATACGTAGTCGCTGAAAACTTACTCACTTTTATATAGCCAATCGTTTCTGAAGGCATATAAGCGATATCAATACAATAGGTGGGAATTAAATCTCTAACTATAATAAAATCCAGAAGGTCTGAAATTCCGCGTCTGTAAATACTAACTTTTACTTTAGTACCTCTTTCCCCTTTGAGCTTTCTCATCGCCTCCTTGTTAGTAATTTTTACTCCTGCAATGAGGCTGTCACCCACTTTTACAATTCTGTCGCCAGGCATCAATCCGACTTTTTCCGATGGTCCTCCCGAAATTGTATGTATAACGGCTATTGTATCTTTTTCTATTCTGAATTGAATTCCTATTCCCTCAAAATTTCCTAACAGAGGATCATTTACATCATGAAACTCTTCTGCCGTTATATACTGAGAATGGGGGTCGAGGCTTTTTAAAATTCCTACAATACCATCTTCCGCTATTTCATTTTTATTCACCGAATCCACATATTCCTGTACGACATAATTGACAACATCCTTGAGTTTATCATATTTGTTCAGATTCAGATTAAAAAGTTTCTGATTATAAGTTGAAACAGGAGTTAGTTTATAACCGAGGAAAATGCCAATGATAAGTATTAACGCAAAAAGTATTGGCAAATAAAAAACTAATTTTTTCTTCGGGTTCATTGTTTGTATTTAGATAATGAAGAGAGTGACCAATGACTAATGACTAAAGTTACAAATGACTAAAATTTAAATAACTAATAACTAACGAAGACCGCAGGTCAAGTCCGTATGGATAACCAATGACCAAGTACCCGGAGCCGGGGTCGAACCGGCACTCCAAAAAGGAACTGGTTTTTGAGACCAGCGCGTCTACCTATTCCGCCATCCGGGCAATTATTTAATGAACTTTCTTTTTGCAAAATTATTAAAAAGAGCATAGCTTCGCAAAATAATTTTAAAATTTTAATACAAAAAAATAAACTACACAAAATTTTAGTTTGCAGCATTATTAATAAAGTATTAATTTCGCCGCCAAATTTATCCAAAAAACAAATGGCAACAAATGCATTAATATTTTCAGGAAGGGCTACAAGGTATCTGGCTGAAAAGATAGCTGAAAGCTATGGTCATCCTCTCGGTAATGTCGAAGTAACTGACTTTTCGGATGGAGAGTTTCAACCTTCATTTGAAGAAAATATCAGGGGCAGGGATGTGTTTATTATTCAGTCAACTTTTTCGCCTAGCGATAATCTTTTTGAACTTTTAATGCTGATTGACGCTGCCAGGAGAGCTTCTGCAAAAAGAATTGTCGCAGTTATACCTTATTTTGGTTTTGCCAGGCAAGACAGAAAAGATAAACCAAGAGTTTCGGTAGCTTCAAAATTAATTGCAAATCTTTTGACCGCCGCAGGTATTCAAAGGCTTATAACCATTGACCTCCATGCCGATCAAATTCAGGGATATTTTGATGTTCCGGTTGACCATATCTATGCATCTTCAATCTTTACTCCATATATCCAAAATCTGAATTTACCCAATTTAATAATGGCTTCTCCCGATACGGGCGGAACAAGGCGGGCGGCTGCTTATGCTAAATATTTAAATACAGGTTTTGTGATTTGCTATAAGCAACGATCGAAACCTAATGAAGTTGGAAAAATGGAATTGGTCGGTGATGTTGAAGGGAAAGATGTGATTTTAATTGATGACATCATAGATACTGCCGGATCGATAACCAAAGCCGGTAATCTTATAATGGAAAGAGGCGCTGCCAGCGTAAGAGCATTCTGTACTCATCCTGTTTTTTCAGGCGAAGCCTTTAAAAAAATCGAAGATGCCAAATTTGAAGAAGTTGTAGTAACCGACACAATACCTCTGAAGAAACAAAATGACAAAATTAAAGTTCTTTCAACTGCCGATTTGTTTGCAGAGGTGATAAAAAGAGCTTTAAGAACTAAATCGATCAGTTCACTCTATCAATTTGGAGATAAATAATTCAATTTAATAATTAAAATTTTTAATCTATGAAAACAGTATCTATGAGCGGTTCTCTCAGAGAGAACGTAGGGAAAAAAGATGCTAAAAAGAACAGAAGGGAAGGAAAAGTACCCTGCGTTCTTTATGGTGGTAATGACCAGATTCATTTTACTATCGAAGATAAGGCTTTAGCCAAAATCATCTTCACGCCTGAAGTTTACATCCTTAAGTTAAACATTGAAGGTAAAGAATATGATGCTATTTTGCAGGATATTCAATACCATCCGGTTAACGAAAGAATTTTGCATGCCGATTTTCTTGAACTTATCTCAGGAAAACCTATTACGATTGGTATTCCTGTTAAAATTGAAGGAAATGCACCCGGAGTTTTGCAAGGCGGAAATCTGTTTAATCCCATAAGAAAACTAAAAATCAGGGGATTAGCTGAAGACTTGCCGGATAAACTTGTATTGAACATCGACAAATTGGATATTGGTGATTCGATCAGAGTAAAGGATATAGATTTAGAAAACATTACGTTCCTTGATTATCCAAATTCTCAAGTAGTTGCAGTGAAGACAGCAAGAGGTGCCGGAATGGAAGAAGTTGAAGAAGAAGAAGAGGTTGAAGAAGGCGCTGAAGGAGCCGAAGGAGACGCCACACCCGCTGCCGAAGGTGGTGAACAAAAAAAGAAAGAATAATAAAAAATTTCATCCCGAAATTTCGGGATGAAATTTTTTATTGATTTGGCATTGTCCCGAAACTTCGTGATTGGAATTTGGTCTTTTGATTTTTAATTATGAAGTATTTAATTGCCGGACTTGGAAACATCGGAGCTGAATATGCCAATACAAGGCATAACATCGGGTTTGTAATAGCCGATGCGTTGGCTTTGGACGGGAAAGTATCTTTTTCTCCGGGCAGGTACGCCGATCTAACAAAAACGAAATACAAAGCCCGTACGTTTGTTATAATTAAGCCTTCTACTTTTATGAATCTGAGCGGCAAGGCAGTTAAGTATTGGCTCAATAAAGAAAATATACCGCCCGAAAGATTACTGGTGATTATTGACGATGTCGCGCTGCCAACCGGTACTTTACGCTTAAAGGCTAAAGGAGGCGATGGCGGGCATAATGGTCTGATCAGTATCATCGAACATCTTGAAACAACTGAATTTCCAAGACTCAGAATTGGCATTGGCAGCTATTTTGCCCAGGGATACCAGGTGGATTATGTTCTGGGAAAATGGACTAAAGCCGAAGAAGAGATTATGATACCTAAAGTAAAATCCGCAGTTGAAATTGTTAAAAGTTTTGCTACGATTGGGATTGAAAGGACGATGAATGTTTTTAATAAGAGGGAGTGAGGAGGTAGGAGTTAAATGTCAGGAGTTATTTTTCAGCATTGACTATAACCATTATTACTTGTCAAACTCTTCAAAAAATTTCTTTCTGTCCATTTCCAATTTTGACAATTTTTCATGACCTCCTCTACCTTTAGAATCTTTAATGATATTCAATCCCTGACTTGACAGAAATTTGCGAAAATCTTTTAAAGGAATATTTGATAACTTCATTGTGGACATTCAATGAAATTTTAGGCGTAAGAAGGGATACCGACTTCTTGGTGATAAGTGTTTACAGGATATTTATCAAATATCTCTGACACATAATCATTTTCTTTTATTACAGAAGTTATACTTGGGGCTAAAATTCTTTTTGGTTTCTTTAAATTTCCTTTTAATTCCCAACCTAAATCAGTTAAAACCTTACCTATTGTTCTTTTATTAAGTGTATAATCAACAAAATCCTCAAAAACAATCTCAAAAGAATTTTTAGCATCATCTAAACTATTTCCATAGCCGGTTAGGTCTAAGTGAGGTGAATAAATAAAATGGACATTATTCTCATCTTTAAAATGGAATAATAACAAACTTACGTTTACAACTCCAGACTTATTTTCATAAGCACTCTCGAATAGATATTTTGCCATAGTAATTTTTTAAAGAATCCATAATAAATTAAATATAATGCAAAAATAAAAAAATTGTTAATAATTCCTAAAGAATTTCAATCAAAGCTTTCCGCCCAGCACTGCCGACTTCTTATATTTCTTCACATTCCCGTTCATATCGAATGCTTCAAAATATATTATGTAAATCCCGATGTTTGCTTTTTGGTTGTCTTCGGTTCTTCCGTCCCACGAAAATGTTCCTTCGGTTGCGAGGAGGCTGTTCTGTACGAGATATTTTATAAGCCTGCCTTGTGAATCGTAAATGGTAATATTGGCTGTATATCCGGGAGCTTCAAATTTGTAATGAATATTTAAAACATCATTATAGCCATCGTTATCGGGTGAGAAAATTTCAGGTTCAACAGTAACCGGGTCTTCAATTTCTCCGAAATCGTTGAACTGGGAATTTTTATACGCAGGTGTGGCAAAACCAACCTCTTTTGATGCAGAATGCCAGTTGGTCCTGTCTTCGGTCGGGCGATTGAAATTTATCCTTTCCAAAGAAACACCATCAACGGAATTCAGTAAAGGATAGTGCATGTCTTCATCGTAAGTAAAGGCATCGATGATATTTCCATCCTTACCTGAAAGTATTACGGTTCCTGCATCATTGTTATAATCAGGAAAAGAATTCATCTTGATAAAACCTTCAGGATTGGAAGTAATATACTGTTCTTTTACTTTTCCGGGATCTTTTGTCAGTACCGTGTAATCACCCGTGAACATCAATCCGCTTTCATTTGCCACCGATTTGTAAAGCGTGTCGTTGGGTTCGAATTGATTTACATTTACTTCACCGAGAAGCAAATCTGCCAGGTCGATTATTTTTTCGGAATTGTTATAAATTTCAACAAAATCAACACCGTTATCAGCAGGATTAAACAATACTTCATTTATAACAATTTCATTTTTGTCTGCCGGTTCGTGAATACCAAACTGGAAACTGGAATTTGTTATAATTTCCACGCCAACACAATTATAAACAGGATTTTCAATATAGAGCGTATAAACCTTCCTTTTCTGCAAAGGGTTGCTAAATGTAAGAATTACCTTATTCATATTCGAATCACTAAGGATAACATTTTCAGGACTTCCAACGCTCTGATCAACATAATAATTTGCTTCCGAAAGTATGGATTCCCTATCCATTATTTGATTAAACGTAACTTCGAAAGTCTTATCATCAATGGCGATTACTTTTTCAATATCCGGTTCTGATAAATTTTCAGCATTAACCGAATTGATGGTTCCCGGTGTTCCACCTGCATCTGCATCAGACGCTATCCAGTTGCCCTCTTCCAGGCACGGGTTGTACGGATCAATTTGTTCCAATGACCAGCCGCCTTCAGCTTTTACTTCGTCGCCATACCATTCATCTTTATAAGTAACCTGTGAAATAACATTTCCTTCAGCGTTTTGTAATAAAATAGTTTTTCCCGAATCGGTTAAACCAAGACTTGAAAAACCAATGGATGGGGCGAACATGCCAAAAAGCAGTGCCGCTTCATCATCACAAAGGATCAAATACCCATTTGGCTCCAAAATAGTGTATGGGATACTTTTTTCGGATGTCCCGATAATTAGTTTCCAATCTTTTAAAGCAATTGTTGTCGAAGTTGTGTTGAAAATTTCAATATACTCATATTCAGGCAACCCGACAGGAGGATTGGGATCAGCCATAATTTCATTGATAACCACATCATAAGGGTTTGCATCTAAAGGTAAAACAAAGGGTATTCCTGTGTTAAGCGGAATAAAATCACCCACACAGTTGTAAAGCGTATCCGTAATTGTTAAGTTATAATTTGTACCGGTTTTAAGTTCAACAGATAAATTCAGGATTACAAAAGAGAAATCAATATCGTCCATATTAAGGCTAACAGGATTTCCAATTCCGTTATCAATTGAATAAGCTCCGGGATTGACAAGAGACAAACTATCCATAAAATGATTGAAGTGGAGTTTTATTGCAAATTCATCAATAACCTCTATCAAGGTAATTTCGGGTGAGGCATAAATGATATTATCAACAGAGTTACGTCTTCCCGGTGTACCGCCTGCTTCGTCGGCAGAAGCTTTCCAGTTTTCGTCACCGATGCACGGATGGGTTGGATCTATTTGTTCGATTGACCAGCCTCCTTCCTGCTTTTCTTCATCCTTGTACCAGTCCTCTGTGTATGAAACTGCATGGATCAATATTCCCTGTGTATTTCTTAAAATGATCGTTCCTTCATTGTTTAAAGAAAATCCGGGCAAACCAATTACGGGTCCGTATTGTTCAAAATCAACTGTATCAGAAGTTTTAACAATGAGCAAGAAACTGTCGGGTTCAATAATTGCAGCAGGAAAAGCAATGGGATCGGCAGATTCTTTGGGTTTTAATGTCCAGTTCGTCAGGGCGATCGGATACTCAGTCCGGTTATAAAGTTCCAGGTAATCTGCTTCAGGTAAACTATCCGGAGCCGGATTCACATCAGCCATAATTTCATTGACAACAACATCAAAAGGATTCACAACAAAAGACGGAACATATATAAAATCTATCGTATCGCTGTCCATTAAATTACCTGAAAGGTCCTCCACATCGGAAATTATTAATGTATTATTTACTCCCGGAGAAAAATTCTGTTGAAATTCCAGATGTACAAGCGAGAAGTTGTTTTGGTCGCGTTCTGCATTAACAGGATTCCCAATACCGTTATTTACAAAATAATTTAAAATGTTTTGCGAAGAAGCCTGCTCCACAAATTCATTAAAATACACATCAGTTTGATTGGCTGAAATAACTTCAATAGCATCGATTTCAGGCGGAATAGTATCAATCAATATTTCGTTCACATAAAAATCATCGAAATAAAATTTAGAGGTATTGCTGGCAGTGTATTTACAAAAGATTCCAAAATAACCGGATGTTGAATAGGTGTTATCTGCACAAGTCCCCTCAAACTCAAAATTATAACCTCCTTCAACATCAGAAAACAATTCCCAGTTTCCTTCATTATCACGAGTTGCTTTTATCCGTAATACATTCGTTGAGGCGCCTGTATAAGCAATGGTTCCGGGAATGATCTTTTCCAGTTCCGAACCTGTTTGTTTATAAAGGGCAATGCTGTCGTTCGATTCGCCAACCTGAACAAAATAACCGTTTAGCTCACCTTTTAAATCGGGTTGGTCAGAAACAAGATATATTCGTGCATTATTATTTACTGAAGTATTAAATGAAAGTTTGATCCAAAATCGCCACTCGGTATTTTGAATGAGGGTGTTCGTTAAATATAGCGTTGATGTATCAGAACTTGATCCGCTTAATTGCAATGCAGGTTTCATTTCAGGAGGGATGGCGCTGGAATTTGTTATCTTGAATTCAGACGTATCGCCAAACCATTCAGGATTAACTGTAAAATTGCCATCCGAAAAATCATCGAATACCTGTGCAAAAATTAAAGAAGGAAGTACAATAAGTAATATTATGAACTTTCGCATTTTAGATAATTTTTAACTTTCCTTTAACTGAAAATAATAAGGTTAAATAATGGGTAAATATACTATTTTTGTCGCTTTCTTTTAAAAAAGCAAAATATTTTTGAAGATTTACAAAGACATACAGGAATTTCAAGTTGTTAATTACGCAGTAGTTACTGTTGGCACTTTTGACGGCTTGCATACCGGTCATCAGAAAATCATTAAAAAGATGACAGTGCTTGCAAAAGAAAACAAAGGTGAAACTATTGTTGTAACTTTCGATCCTCATCCCCGATTGGTTATTTATTCTAACAGCAAAACCTTAAAGTTTATCAATATACAAAAACGTAAGTTTAAAATGTTAGAACAACTTGGCATTGATCATCTGATTATTATTCCCTTTACGAAAGAATTTGCCAGGACTTCGTCAGAAGATTTCATCAGAAAATACTTAATTGAGAAAATAAAAACCAAAAAACTGATAATCGGTTACGATCACCATTTTGGCAGTAACAGGGAAGGAAATTTTGAGAAGCTGTCGGGTTTAGGAAAAAAATATGGTTTTGAAATAGTGGAGATTCCTGCTCAATATATCGAGAACATCCCTGTTAGCTCCACAAAGATCAGAAATGCATTGATAGAGGGAAATATACGCAAAGCCAATGCCATGTTGGGTTACGAATATTCGATAACTGGTATTGTGGTTGAGGGTAATAAAATTGGCAGAATCATAGGATTTCCAACGGCAAATATTGAAATTGCAGATCATTTTAAATTAATAGCTGCCCGTGGAGTTTATGCCTGCAAAATTGAATGGAGAGGAAAGATTTATTATGGAATGGGCAACATCGGTATTCGCCCGACAATAGGCATTAACGGATTGGTTACTGAAGTTCATATTTTTGATTTCGATGAGGATATATACGGTGAAGAGATCACTATTTATTTTATTGACAGGATAAGAGATGAGCGGAAGTTTGAAAGTTTGGAAGAATTAAAAAAACAACTTATAAAAGACCGGGAAACTGTATCTGAACTTCTAAAATTTACATAAATTCCAGATTTTATCAATAATATACCTTTTGCTTTTCTTGAATATACTCTTTGAATTGTTTTATATTTTCTTCTAATTCACGGCCAGGTTTTAATAATTCCTCTACATACTCCGCTCCGGGAATGAATCCTACTGTAACATAATATAGGGGTTTAATCATATCTTTTAGTTGATTTCCTATATTGTGGTCTTTAAACAGTTGCAATGCAAGATAATATTGTTTATGTACCAAAAACTCAATAAATAGAATCGCCAACTTATTCGAATTGTTGTTTTTGATTAATTCAGGAACTAGTTTTTGTACCTGGGTTTCGAATATCTCCATTTTACCTGCCCATAATAAAATTCTAACATAACTTAAAAGTCCAAAAATGTCATTGTTTTTAGCAATATATTTTTCAATCAATTCTACAGCCTTTTTTCTTTTTTGGTTTGTGTAGTAATACATCAATGCCAGGCTATTTAGTGCATCTATGTTGCCCTTATCAATTGCCAATTGAAAGTATTTTTCAGCTTTACTCATCTGATCAATGTTAGTATAATGCAAGCCTAGGTTGTAAATGGCATCAATGTTGCCACTTTTTATCGCTTTAAGATAAAATTTCTCCGCATATTTATTATTACCAGAATCACTATAAAGATTGGCTAGATTATTTAAACCGTTAATATCCCCTGTATCGATTGCCTTAAGATAAAGTTTCTCAGCCTCTTTTTTACGGTTTATCTCAGTATAAATGTTAGCCAATTTGATCAATGCTTCATCAATACCTTTATTTATTGCTTTTTGATAATATTCTATAGCTGCTCCATCCCACCCCTGATAATACCGACTGCGATAAAAATGATACCAAGACCAATTAATCCTAATATATTGGTAACGGAAAAAAGCATGCACAATGTTAAGTACAGATTGCTAAAAAAGCATTCACAATATGGACAAAAACATGTAGAGGAAGGAGTTAATGGTTAAAAGTTAAGAGTTAAAAGTTATGAGGTTGGCGGCAAACTACTGATTACCGATTACTATCACTACCAACTCCTTTTTGGTACTCTTTCGGCGAAACGCCAAAATGTTTTTTAAACATCCTTGAAAAATAGGAGGGATTGGAGAAGCCAAATTCATAAGACGCCTCTGATACATTATCCTTGTTTGTTCTTTAAAAATTCGGCAGCCAGGTTTAATTTCACCAGCCAGATGAAATTAGTAGGTGTGCATTTCATCTCATCTCTTGTTATTCTTTGAAAACTCCTGAGAGAAATACCAAGTTCACCGGCAAGCCATTCCGATCAAATAGTTACATCTGATTTATTACTATATGCAGGGAGGTAATCCTTTGATGCATCGGCATTTCCGGGAAAAAACAACGTATTCCCTCTTTATGTGACTGGAAGGTTTTTATCCCTTGCATCAAAATCTCATTGTTTTACAAACTTTTCCGTCAGGATCCTATTGTTGGTCCGGATTTTCAACAGGTAAATCCCTGCCGGAAAATATCTTACGTCAAGGGATTTTTTGAATGAAATGATTTTACGGTTAAAAATGCAGTTTCCGTTCATAGTAAATATTTGTAAATCAACCGGTGAATCACTAAAAGGCAAATCAAATGTGAGTTTATCTGTGGCCGGGTTGGGATAAAGGATAAAACGGCCGGGATTTTTCAGTTGTTTTTTAGTTCCAACAGTAAACCCGTTTTCGTTATAAGCAGCCAAACCTTCCCACATGGTTCCTATCCATTTCGATCCGTTATAATCAATGGCCAGTGATCTGATATCGTCATCAGGTATAGGAGAATTGGAAGGATCATAAACTGTCCAGATCGAGCCGTCAAATTCGACCAATCCTGACCATATCGTTCCTGCCCACAAAGTTCCTGCTTCATCCACCGCAACTGATAATACGATATCACATGGCAAACCGGAATTAGATTGTGTGTATTCTGTCCAGTAAACGTCATCGAATTTACCAATACCTCCATCGGTACCGATCCATTTAATTCCATTGTCGTCAATGAATATTGAACTGACCACATTATCCGGAATGCCAGAATTTGAAGTATTATAGATTGTCCAGGTTTCTCCGTCAAAGCGTGATAAACCTCCTTCTCCCCAAGGTAGAAAATCACACCCAATCCATTTAATATTATTTTCATCAACTGCAATTGCTGCTATATAGTTTCCGGGAATTTCTGAATTTGAAGTATTATAAACTGTCCAGGCTTCACCGTCGAAATTTGCTAGCCCGCCATCTTTGGTTCCCACCCAAACGGTTCCATTGGGATCAGTAGTCAGAGATTTAATATCATTGTCCGGGATTCCGGAATTTGATGTGGTATAAGTAATCCAGTTGGTACCATCAAATTTCACCAATCCATCCCAATATGTACCGATCCATATTACCCCGTTTCCGTTATTACATACAGCTGTAACATTATCTGATGCGATTTCGGAATTTGAAGGTTTGTAAACAGTCCATGTTGTTCCTTCGAGCTTAGCGAGGCAATCTTCAGTTCCAATCCATTTCGTATTGTTTTCGTCGATAAAAATGGCATTGATGTGATTCCCCGGAAAGCCAAAGTTGAATTTTTCCCAAATCCCATCATATTTTGCCAGCCCCTCGCTATCAGTTCCAATCCATTTGTTATCCATATCATCAATGAGTAAAGTAATAAGTAAATTAGTCGGTAAATTGGAATTATTGGTATTAAAATTTGTCCAGCTCAGTCCATCGAATTTTGCCATTCCACCTCCATAGGTCGCTATCCACTTCGTATTTGATTCATCGATAGCAATTCCATATACTCTGTCATTGGGCAGACCTGAATTATACGTATTGTATACTGTCCAGTTCGTTCCGTCGAACCTTACCAATCCTCCGGCTGAAAACAGATTTCCGGTACCTAACCATTTTATATCATAATCATCAATAACTATCGTGGCAACATTATTATGTGGCAGGCCTGAATTTGCAGTATTATAAACAGTCCAGTTGATCCCGTCAAATCTGGCCAATCCGCCACTTGTTCCTATCCATTTAGTTCCATCTTCGTCTATTGAAATACATCTTATAAGATTGGATGGCAAACCGGAATTTGAAGTATTATAAACAGGATTGTTAATATTGTCCAGTTTCACCAATCCCCCTTCCAAGGTCCCAACCCATATAATATCTGGTGATTCAAAGGTTATTGCAGTTATCTTATTATTCGGTATTTGAGAATTGGATGAATTATATATATTCCAGTTTTCACCGTCAAATCTTGCCAGTCCGCCACCATTCGTCCCTATCCATTTGATACCGTTTTCATCGATTGCAACTTCCCTGACTCTATCATTTGGCAAACCCGAATTAGAGCTTGTATAAAATATTTGCTGACCTGTTAATATGTTGAAATAAACCAATCCGCCTTCATATGTACCGGCCCACAGACAGTTATTTTCATAGGCCAGTGACTCAATTAAATTTCCGTCTTTATAAATGATCCAGGTTGAATCTTGTGCTGATAGTGAACCTAAAAGGCACATGCAAATTGGGAGAAGTAAAAGGTTTATTTTCATGATGTTTTCGTTTTTAAGCATAACAAAGATAATAATATTTATACAAAAATTTGCAAAGTAAGCTTCAAGAAGTTATAAACTGGTGTGATTACAATTGGCCTTTTTTCTATTTTTTACTTCCTGCAAGTTCTAAGTAAAATTAAACGCTTCCCTTCTTTTTGCCAAATTTGTTTTTCCCATCATTTCACCAAACCAGTCATTCACATCGCTCATTT
>JADHVR010000053.1 GCA_016783885.1 Bacteroidales bacterium | reverse complement strand
CCATCAACAAAAGAATGATTCTTTACAACGAAGTATAAAAGGTGTGCTGCCTTTTCTTCCAGTATTAAAATATATTTTTAAGCACCCTCCACAATCCTAATCTCCTCCTCACTCAACCCATACAACTCATAAACCATTTTGTCTATTTCTTTGTCAGTTGTATTTATTTCGTCTTGTAATTGGTTGATTTCGTTTTTGTAGGTATTAAAATATTCTTCCCACTCATCTTGTTGTACAAGTGATAATTTTATTTTTTGCTTTTTTAGTTCGGCTACAAATGTTTTAAAATCGTATTCATAAAATGTTTCTAATCTTTTACTAACTTTTTCTATCTCAAAATTATCTTTTACCCGATTTAAAAACTTGTTTTTCTTTTCTTTGAGATGTTTGTTTAAATCAAGCATCTTATCGGCTTTTTCGATGAAGGGTTGTTGAACTTCTTTTGGGATTTCTTTAATAGGAAGTTCTCGAATATTCTCCAAAAGGATACGAGGGAATGATATTTTTTCTTTATAGAGTGTTCTATAAATGAAATCAATCAATTTTGAGTTAATTAAAATCAAAATAAACTTATTTTCTATTGTTTCATTTATGGAAAAAATATTATAAACTGCTTGAACATTTATAAAACCATTATTATCATAATTTGCATTTATATTATCGCCTAATTGACGAATTACAATTTTATCCTTTTGATAATTAGAAAGTTCTTTTTTTACATTTGATTCTTCTATAAATAATTCCTCACCTTTGAAATAAAATCTTTCTATGTTTCCACCAATAATAATACGAAATTTTGCATTTTTATTGACAATAACTGTAGATTTTGTTCCTATTTCTTCACCGCGCCAACTATATGTTAAGTTTCCGAGTAAGTTGGAATTTAAAAATATTTTATCTATTAGTATTGCTTCTTTTTCATCAATGAATAAAATTTTTAAATTCTGGTTTTTAAGGATGTATTCAATTGGTATTATTTTTAATTCAAAAATAGAACTTAAAAAATTATCTATATCGCAAGTTTTATAATAAGTAATATTGTATTTTTCTTGTAAAGTTTTTTTCCCAACATATATACAACTACTAACAGATGCATCTTTAAAAACTGGGTTTAAATGTAAAATTTTTTCTAAAGTGAAATTGTCAAATATTAATTTCCTAACAACTTTGTAACTACTTCTGCCAATAATTGAATCAGGAATAATAAAAGAATGAAAACCATTCTTTTTCAATATTTTCGTACTTAATTCTATGAATAATGTAAATAAGTCATATTGAGATTTAGCGACTATGTAATTATCCTTATAAAAATTAGTTAATTCTACTTCCTTTATTGAAACATAAGGCGGATTCCCTATCACCACATCAAAACCACCTTTATATTCGGCACGGAAGGCGTGTTCAATAGAACAGGTCATTTTGTTAATTGTTTTTTCGAGCTTTTTATTTTCGAGCAGTTCGTGTTTTTGACGATTAGTTCGAATATAGTTTATTACATTTCGCAAGTCATTATCATCGGTTATTTTTCGTTTGCCGAATTTCTGCGTCCATAGGGAATTATATTTTTTCTTTTCCTTTTTCGTATTCATAGAGCTATCGCTACCGCTATTCGCTTCGGTATCGACTACCGTTTCGGTATCGCTACTCGACAATGGGACATGTCCCCTTGTTTCCTCGTCTTCCTCGCTCTCCTCAGTCGTAGCGGGAACGGTTATCCCTTTTTCTATATTATATTTTCGGGCACTTACGGCTTTTATTTTCCCCACTATTTTCGGGAGTTCATTTTCGTCGCATACCAGTAGAATATGCATATGGTCTCCGCAGATATTATATGCTACTACATTTAGATTGCCTTCATTTACAATATCGGCAACTATTCCAGTTATATATATTTCGTCTTGTTCTGACAACCAAACTGCTTCTCCAAGCTTTACATGATTATCGAACATTCGTTGTGAATATCTCGAATTATGTGTTGCCGTAGTTATATGCCAAGTTTTCTTTTCTTTTTCCTTAAAAACTTGTGGAAATTCCGTATTCCAATCAAAGGCTTTATCTCCAGCAACTTCAGGGTCATCTATCAATGAGTTTCCGCATTTGATATTATTGCTTAAAACCGACAACTTTCTTCCTCTTTGTGCTGTACGCAGCCATAAAGAGAGTTTGGCTATATCAACACTTTCTTCGTTAATGTCAACACCATAAATGTTTTTCTCCAAAATATGGTTGCTTACATCCTGGAAAACAATACTTTCTTCAAAGAGTTGAGCTTGTAATTCGTCAATATACTCGTGTTCTTCAATTAAAAACTCCAATGCCTGGTTCAAAAAAGCACCACTTCCGCAAGCCGGGTCGCAAATGGTAATATTGAGCAGCCATTCCCGGTAAGCTTGTATGCTTTCATCCAATTTCTTAACGGTTTCTTTTTTGCGGTTACGTCTGCCTTTTGCAAATTCTTCATCTACAATACTTAGTTTGGCTTTCTTTTCTTCACACAGCTTACCTACCGTATTGTCAACAATGTATTTGGTAATATATTTGGGTGTGTAGAAAACGCCATCTTTTTTTCGTTTGGTTTTGCTCTTGTCAACCTCCTGCCCTTCCAGTTGGGCAATTACATTTTCAATTTCATTCAGCGAGTTTTCAAAAATATGCCCCAGTATATTTACATCTACCTCACTCTGAAAATCGTAAGCCGTTAGCTTCATTACATGCAGGTGCAAAACACCATCGTCAATCACAATGTTGTCTAACACTTCATCAGCGAAAAACAAACCACCGTTATAGGCAAAAATATCGTCTTGTGAGGTTTTGCCTTTTCTTCCGGTATTGATGTATTCAAAATATTGCTTAAAGATGTCGTACAAAGGTTTGTAAGCATCTTCTTCTTGCAAGATGTTCCATCGCTTTACTATTCTGGAAATAGAATTAGGAGGCAATAAACCGCTATCTTCGCTAAAAAAGATGAACAGAAAACGGTCTAATAGTTTTTGGGTTTTCTTAAAGAGCAACAACCGGTCAGCTTCAGGACTGTTTTTCACCATGCTTTGCCATAAGTCGTTTTTAAAAGAAGAGTAATCTTTATACAGTTGCCTGGTGATGTTTTCTTCTGCTAATAAGCTTTCTTCTTTGGCTTTTAGCGGAACACCGCCCAACAAACTGTCGGCACTCAAGCACAACCAAAGCAATTCAAATTCCTGTTTGGTAAGCGTGAACAGGTTAAATTCCACATTGTCAACCGAATTATGGATAAAAAAGCGGAGTTTTTCAAAATTGGACGTAATCACATAAATACAGCCCGTTTGGTTGTTTTTATAGTTAAATGCCTGATCGTTTATTTTATCAAGGTCTTTTGTTTTTGTAGATTTAAGTTCAATTACTCCAATGGCTTCTTTACCTCCCCCTTCACCCCCTCCAGAGTGGGATAATATAGCTCCATCTGCTTTTTTTGCTCCCTTTTCGTTTTTATATTCCGTGGTTAAATTGTAATCCGGATCAGGGTTTATAGTATAACCGAAAATATTAACGAATAGTTCAATTAAAAATTTCTGCTGAAATTGTTCCTCATTTAGCTCACGAATGTTTTGCTGAATTTCAGGATTATGAAAATATTCCCTGAACTTAGCATAAGCAGCTTTTACAACTTCCTTATCTAATGCTTTGAGATGTTTATTAATTACTGAGTTTTGAAAAAATGCCATTTACTTTCTTTTTGCTTTTGTTTCAATTAATTCCTTAACATCAACTTTTAAATAAGTTCATCAAAAATAGTATTTATATCTTGAATTACCTGATAAATTCTGCCTTTCCCCTCCCCTTTCGCAACAGCCAACACGAATGAGGGGAACACAAAATTTAACCCAAAACTAAGTAACATAATGCGAGTACATTATATGGCAATATGATATATTTGTTTATAAGATACAGCAATCCTTATAAAGTCTTCCTTACAGGTGCATCTATCCCCTGTTCTATCATCCTTTCCGGCAGTTCAGGTTTCCTTGTCAAAGTTTTTTTACGGAACGGACTCCAGAGAAGCTTAAAAATATCAGAAGCCTGCATATACCTGCCGAATTTGCGAAGGAGCCTGAATGTTTTAACGGGCCGGTGTAGAAGCAGATAACCAAACAGTTTCAGATAACCCTTTTTTCTGGCTCTATGCACAACTTCGCTTGGCAGAATGGTTGGATCAATGTCGGAGCACTTGAACCACTTATGCCAGTCACACTCATCATCTATGATTCCTCTGTCAATATATTCCTGCCACAATGGAGTACCCCGATACACGCAAAGGCGGTTAAATCCGAAAGTGTCTAAGTTTAATCTTGCAGCAAAGCGAAAGCTCTCGACAATATCTTCTTCGGTTTCGTCAGGCGAGCCGATAAGGAAAAAGCCGTGTGCTGTCTCTATTCCATGTTTTTTGGCTTCCCTGATAGCGTGCTCAATTTGCTCAAGTGTTTGATTTTTATTCAATCGGTCTAATACTTTCTGTGTGCCTGCCTCAACGCCGAAAGCAAGGAAGTTACAGTTTGCCTTTACCATAACGGGCAACTCATCAACGGCAACTGAATCCACCCGCCCCTCGCAACCCCAATGAAATTGCAATTTTCGGTCAATGATTCCCTGGCAGATTTCCTCTATTCTCTTCCTTTTCATCAAAAAGTGGTCGTCGGTAAGATAAATTGACCGATAGCCCTCGTCATTAAGCTGTTGCATTTCTCCCAATACATGTTCCGGCGACCTGCTCCGCCACTTGCCCCGCGCTAATGAAGGAATATCACAATATATACAATTAAAAGGGCATCCCCTGCTGGTTTGCATCGTACAAAAACGATCCAGCGAAAGAACTGCCGGCACATCCAGTGGCATTGACTCAATGTATTCGACAGGCAGGCTGGAGCGGTCAGGATAAGGGAACCGGTTAAGGTCGCTGATAAGCGGCCTGTCAGGATTATGGACGATATCTCCATTTGAGCGCCATGTCAGGCTTCTCACCCCTTCAAGATTATCAAGGTTGTCAAGATACTCAGGGAGGAGTTCTTCGCCTTCGCCTCTGCCAACACAGTCAATATATGGGGCATCCTTCAGGATATGAACAGCATTTACGGTTGCAAACGCACCACCCGTAATGACAGGCGTATGAGGCGCTGTTTTCTTTAACCGCTTTGCCATACTCTTGAGAAGCAGATAAGAAGTTGTTGATAAAAATGAAAGTGCGATTACATCCGGTTTTTTATCTAAAACAGCTTGTGCGATGTGCTCTTCCTTCATTTGCGGGTGGCATGTATCGAACATTCTTACATCATGCCCATGTTGCCGTATGATCGGTGCAAGTGTCTGGATTCCGAGAGGCGGAAAAGCCATCACCTCTACCCTGTCGCCGTTTCTGTCTCTACTTAATTTTTCTGGAAGGATATGGTAATAATCATCATCGCGGATGTAGATCAGAAAGACTTTCATAATTGAATTTTAATGAAGAATTGAATCAGTAAAATTACGCATAATACTATTATGCAATTGAACCCGTTGAAAATGATTTGGCAATAAAATAAGGATTGTATTGTTTGAATTCGCAATGATTGCAAAGATCACGCAACTACTAAATCTTTTTTTGTATTCATGAGATTCGCATTTTTGTAATGCTTATTAACCTCTGTAATTAGCTTATATGGTTTATTAAACGCTTCCTGAGATAATTTGAAATGAATTGAAAGTTTCCTAATGCTTTCTTTAGACAATCCTTTACGGTAATTTAGAATGTTGGAGACCATGCCTTTTGAAATTCCCATTATATCAACTAAATCTTTAGCTCTAAGATGATGCTCCGCCATTAAAGATTTTAAAAGTTGAATAGGCTCCAACTCCATAAATGAATTATGTTCTTTATCCCATTTTTCGATTAATAATGTAAGAAGTTCAATTTCCTCTAAAACTTCAATATCTTTTGTTTCTTCATTTTGAAACAACAATTCTTCAAGAGCATTACAATAGGCATCATATTGTTCTCTTGACTTAATGATTTTATACTTTAATGATTTCATCTTTTCAATTTTTAAATATACAATAGATTGTCTTTTTATTAAATGTGTTCTCATAATTAAACGACAAAAATAAAAAAAATGTTTACAATAAGTAAACTTTTTTTAGAAAATAAGAAATGAGTAAGTGAAAAAATATGCTTTCAGTCCGCTCCATTTGAATAACTCACTGGCTGGTAGATGAATTCTGGCGAGTTCGTTTATCCGGCATTACGGTTGCCTTATAAGTTATTCACACATTTGTCCGGCATTTGGTGGATTCATTCCTACACACGCCAGTTTATTTATTTTGAACATTTTCCTCAACCTTCTCCTTAGCCTCAACCTTAACATAACACTACGCTCTTTTATTCATTTTAAAAACAACCCGTCCCATCCCAGCAATGCGTGCATAATCTTTCTTTTGGCAAGCCAATAGCTTTTACAAGGTCGTCTAGCTTTTGATACTTCAGGGAGCTTACGCCAATTTTTTCCCTGATCTTTTCAATCATAGCATAGTATCTGTCTGTGCCCGGTTTTGCATATTCATCGAGATGTTTATCTTCGGCACCTTCAAGCTCTTTAATGGCTTGTCTGCCTGCAAGGTCCAGAGTTGAGCGCGATGTTGAAAAATTCAGGAATTCGCATGGAAAGATAAGCGTGGGGCAGGCAGGCCGTATATGAACTTCCTTTGTTCCGTATTCATATAATATCTGAACGTTATCTTTAAATTGTGTTCCCCTTACAATTGAATCGTCGCAAAACAGAATCCTTTTCCCGTTAATTAACGATTTAACAGGTATCAGTTTCATCTTTGCCACAAGGTTTCTCATCTCCTGGTTTTGCGGCATGAAGCTTCTTGGCCACGTGGGCGTATATTTTACATAAGCCCGTTTATATGGAATTTGTTTTTCATTGGAATAACCGATGGCATGGGCAATGCCTGAATCAGGAATACCTGAAACAAAATCAACATCCGTGTCATCATTTTTTGCCAATGCTGCACCGCAGCGATACCTGCATTCTTCAACATTAATATCTTCATAATCAGAGCTGGGATATCCGTAATACACCCACAGAAAAGCACATATCTGCATTTTGTCATTGGGTTTCCGGCGTTGTTCGTATCCATCGGCAGTAATAAAAATAATTTCGCCCGGACCGATATATTTTTCTGTTTCGAAACCAAGATTTGAAAAAGAGCTGGATTCGGAACTCATTGCATAGGCTCCCTCTTTTTTGCCCAGCATTATTGGTGTTCTCCCCAGCTTATCCCTTGCAGCATATATCCCTTTTTTGGTAAGAAGAAGCATGGAGCAGGAACCTTTTACCTTTTCGTAAACATTTTCGATACCCTTTTCATAAGATTCTTCTTCGTCAATTAACATGGCAATAAGTTCGGAAGGATTGGTTACTCCTGCACTTGTTTCCGAAAAATGCCTTTTTTGTTTCAAAGCCCTTTGGGTCAGCTCCTGAATATTGGCAATTTTACTAACCGTAACAATGGCAAATTCTCCAAGATGAGAGTTGATAAGAATAGGTTGCGCTTCGGTATCGCTAATAATACCTATACCGCTATTCCCATGAAATTTGTGAAGCACAGGTTCAAATTTTGTCCTGAAATACGAATTCTCAAGGTTATGAATTGTCCTTTTGAATTGTTTGGAATTTAATACTGCCAATCCTCCTCTTTTAGTTCCTAAATGAGAATTGTAATCGGTTCCGTAATATAAATCGCTAACGCTATCCGATTTTGAAATAGTACCAAAAAAGCCACCCATGATTTATGTTCCTCCAATTTTAAATTAAAGGAGCTAAAACTAATACTTTTGAATTAAAGTATGGGAGGTTGTTGAAAAATTGTTAATGAATAATAAAAATTTCTTAACAAATATTATTATTGAATTGGGAAATAGGGGAAATAAGGGGATCTATACCCTCTATACCTTTATACCCTATTTCCCTTATACCATTTTTTAAAATCTACTCCGCCATCAATTTGCCGGTTCCGAAAATATTTTTTTTCTTATTAAAGAATTTACAAATGTAAGCTCCTTTTGGCAGGTCATCTCTTGTAATTTCTATTCGGTTCGTGTTAATATTTTTTATTCGTTTTACCTCTTTACCGAATACATTGTAAATAATGATTTCCGCATCCTCTATGTTTGTTTTTGAAGTAACTTGTAAAATAGCTGACGTTTCGAAAGGATTGGGATAAATTACAAAAGATATAGTTTCAACATCTTGTTTCTGTTTTGGTATATTTATTATGTAACCATTCGTTTCTCCGGGTGTTCCGTGATCTTCCGATGCTGCCCAGCTTTCAGGAAGGGCATTATCGTATTGCCAGTATTTCAACTCAAGTGTTGGTCCGTTTCCGTCAGGCCCGGTTGGCCATGGGTAATTATCGTCATAATGTACGGTATCAATCAATAAGCCTGTGGAATCAAATACCCTTATCAGTTCACCATTACCACTGAGACCAAAATCCATTTCGCCCACAAAATTATTTACATCAGGGAAAAGACTGTCAAATGCGACTGTATCCCTACATAGCACTAAATACCCCGATGGTTCTATAATCGTATTTGCAGGGAAAATAAATGAATGTTCATCATCTTCATCCTTAAAGACCCAGTTTGTTATATCAAGCTCATATTCATGCGGATTATAAAATTCAACCCAGTCACCGGGGTCAAAATCATCAGCCGAATTGTAGTTAATTTCATTTATAATTAGTGAGTCGATGATAAGTTTTGGTTTAAAAAGAGCGATAATGTTATCCCCCATGTTTAAGCTTAATACAACCTCTTTTGCTGTATCGGATGGAGTAACTGTATGATTATTAAGAACCCAGGCGTCAAATTCGTAGTTAGGATCAGACTCAATGGCTTTCAACTTAATATCTATTCCTCCAAAATAGAGACCTCCCCACGCCGACTGATTTAGTGTAAGGGAATTGAGCTGAATTTGTCCGGTTCCGGCAGGATCGATATTTACAGTAAGCTCATAGGGTCCTGTTAAGTCGTAACAATCAATCAGACCCTGTGGAACAAAACTATGCCGGGCATTGATAAAATTTCTTATTTTCTGTACATTATTTTCCCACTGTGTAACCGAGCCGCCCCAGCGTGCGACATGTCCGGGCATTTCGGGCGCCATCCTGCTTTCTATGCTATCCAGATAGCTAATCATATTTCCAGGAAGAAATACCGTATTATAAAGGTCAATGTATCTTGAAATGTAATACTGGTCAAATTCGGCATTTGCCCTTAACTTGTTGAGCACGACAATGTGTTCTTCCGGATCATTAGTTAAGCCTTCAGGAAAACAAGGCGATACATACGGGCTTATGCCCGGAACACCTGTATAATTAATATAATGTGCAAAAGTAGCATCTTCATCCCATAAAACATAACCCCAGCGCTGGTGTCCTCCTTCGGGATTGGTACCTCTCCACCACCCTACATTCCAATTAATCCAGTCGGAGCAAACCACATAAGAATTGATATGCACATAATCCACCAGACTTGTATAATCATACCTCGATTTAACATATTCCCAGTTTGACTGGTTGCTCATGCTGTTATACTTAATAAAGTTGTGGATTTCGTTCCAGTCATCCCATGCTGCCTGTCCGCCATATTCAGCCCAGCTTCCACCCCATAGCTTAAGATAATAAATATCGTATTTCCCCTGGTTATAATAATAATTCGTGAAGTCATGGTCACTCACTTTCTCACGAAAACCGTAAACTCCCCAATATATTCCGTTAACATACAGAAGACCCTTTTCTCCTTTGCGAACATCGAGGTTCAATCCACCTTTTTCTGCTGTATTCTGAATAAAATAATCTCTCAAGTGAGCACTTGTATCAATACCGGGGTAATTATCATCACCGGCAGCCCTGAGAATTAACCTTTGAAATTCGTCCCTGTCAGTTAATGGAATCAGATTTTCTCTTATGGCATAGTTATAACCGCATTCATCACGGGTGATATAGTCGATGCTTCGCTGGTCGTGAACCCACGAATCCTGGCCGTGTTCGTTAAACTCTCCATATCCATAAGTAGTCCTCACCCCTTCCTCGTTAAAATATTCAAAAGTACCAAATGGTCTTAAAGATTGATTTCCGTTTAAGAGATTATCCAATTGCGCTGCAGATGCTGAAATAACCGCCAATTGATGAGTAATACCGATAAAATAGGTGTTAAATTCTATCAGGCTTGGTAAGATATCAGTATCGTTGCTGATTGTACGTGCATTTACAATGGTAGTTGACGAAATAGTAACAGGCCCGGAATAAACAGGAGAAGAGGCAGTAGGTTCATCTCCGTTTGTAGTATAATGGATTTGAGAATTAGGCTCATTTGATGTAATTGTTATCGTAATGGAACCTGAGTAAAACCCTGCTGTATCACTCACGGCAGGCTTTTCCGCATATCGCAGATAAGGAGTGGATGAATTATTCGAGCTTCCGGGAGTCGGATTAGTGAAAACACTCCAACTGTCACTACCATTAGTAGTACGACCTCCGGAATTGTCTTTTTGCGTATTATATAACTGCCCCTGCTCAAGGATGATTCCTTCGGGATTTGTGAGAACCACATATTCGGGATTATCTTTGGTTTGAGTTAATTTGAAATTTGTGTGGTAATGCCCACCTGACACCTCATCTCTGCCTGATGTCCAAAAAATTTTATATCCGCCGGCAGAAATAATAACACCTTCAGGAATTTGCCATTTGGTTGAATCGGATGGCCGGTCACTTAAATAGTAGCCGCCCAGATCAACTGAAGAACCACCGGTATTATATAATTCAATCCAATCTTCATAGCTCGAATAATTATCGGTGACTGTACTTAAATTGGAAACCGAATATTCATTAATTACAACCTGACCTGATAAAGTAAGTTGAAAAATTCCGAATGTTAGCAGGAATAAAAACGAAAATAAATAATACTTTGATTTCATAATTTAATTGTTTGATTTAGTATCTATTTATAGACATAAAATTATAAATAAAGGTTGTTTAGGAAGGCTAAGTTAATAAATATTTTTTATATCGGAAAATCAATACAAAAAAAAGCTCAGCATAATGCTGAGCTTTAAATCATGTAATTCAATTAAATAACTGTATTAAGCCAGTTTAACATCAACGGCATTTAATCCTTTTTTGCCTTCTTTTAGCTCAAATGTTACTTCATCTTCATCTTTGATTTCATCAATTAATCCGGAAACATGAACAAAATAGTCTTTTCCTGATTCATCATCTTTAATAAATCCAAAACCTTTAGATTCATTGAAGAATTTTACTTTACCTGTTTTCATTATTTGTTGTTAAGTTATAAATTTGGGTGCAAAATTAATATAAAATTTAATCCAAAAACATAATAGTTAAAATTTTTTATAATTTTTTTTTACGTTTAGTTCCATAATTATATATTTTTATTTGTGTTAATCTGTGTCTATCTGTGGTACTAGAAATTATTCACCACACCTGCCTGCTGGCAAAGGCAGGGATTAGTGCGGATTTTCACAGATTATTTGTGTTCATCTGTTATTTATCCTGCAAACAGGTTTAGTCTAAGTTATATAGATTTTCTTCGGTTCCGATTTTGATATCAATAATATCCATTTTCCAGTCATGTTCGAGAGTGTAAACACCTCCGATAAAAGGATTGAGCATATAACCCCAGGAAGGATTTTCTCCTGAATCGCATTCCCAGTATTTATCTTCAAAGTAGAATTTGAATTTATGATCCTCGTGTTTTATTATGCAATGGTATATTTTATTCGGTTCAATTGTGTCGATGATTATTTGCTGCTCAACTCCTTTGTCAGGATGTACACCATTAACGTAACAATACCCTCCTATTAAAAGTAATGTGTCATCAACGCATTTATATACCAACCTTGCCGAACCTTGGTCATGATGCATTCCTTTTGAAAACCCTCTTATTTTACTCCATCCGTTACGTGGTGGCTCTTTATAATACCAGGAATCATTGGTTTTGAAATAAAACTCTATTTCATTAAGGTTGTATATAAAGTGAATCGAAGGATAATAAGAATGACTTCCATTTTTAATTTTTATTTCATACCATTTATTAGAATTATCAATAAAAGTATCATAGCAGACCAAAAATATTTCAGTCAGTGGGAGGAGAATAATGACCACGGTAAGAATCCTGATAGTTATCTTCATCTTCATCTTCATCAATTCCTTTAACGTTAAGTTTTAGCAAAAGTTTTATTAAAATAGTAACATTTTTCAAACGAGAGATATTATAGTCATTCACGGTGCCAGGCAAACCGGCAAAACAACTTTGCTGCAAATGGGAATTATAAAAAGTTTTATCTATACTGAAACGCATAAACTTTTCAAATTACCAAGAAATTAGAGTGTTGATATTACTAAAGTTATATGTTCCTTATTTTGCATTCTCGTTCAGTATCAGTTTAAAAAACCTACGATGTTTTTAATTCTAAATATAAAGTGCCAAACTTTTCAGGTTGAACTTGGCCCCTCTGGCGATAGTATTATACGGCAGACTTGTGCCTTTAATCAAGCTACCCTGCATTTAAAACTAATTTTATACGAAAGAAAAGGCAAAAAAATATAAAAAGAGACCTGTCATTTTTTTTGTATATTTACGACGAAAATGTGAAATTAGTTTTTTGCAATGTTTTTGTAAATCAATATCTCATTAAAACCTTATAGATATGAAATCGAATTTAATTATTGCAGTTGTTTTCTTGATGAGCCTGAACGTTACAGCTCAAACCCTGATAGCTACCAGCAACCATTATGCAGCTACAGCATACAATAATCAGCGTAAACTTGTAAGGGATTACAATGATAATGTGTATGTTGTATTTACGGATGTTAATCAGGGGGCTAACAAAATTAAGGGTGTTAAATATGATGTTGTAAATGGTGAATGGAGTGAGGCTGAAGAAATTGTAACAGGACAAAGCCCAACACTGTCCATTGATTTCGAAGACAGAATTTACATGGTGTATGAATCCAATGATTCAGATCATAAAATCATGTACATGGCATCGGATGATTTTAGCAATTGGACTTCCCCTGTCGAATTAAGCAATAGTCAGTTTCATTGCCACCTTCCGGTAGCTGATGTCGATTCAATGGGAGTATTGAATATTTTATGGATTGAGGACGATGATGATTGGGGCTTTGACAACCTCATCTATTGTTATGTTTTAAACGATACAATATCGGAAACCATTGAAATTACCACCAAAGATGAAATCTATGATATTGATATTGCCAATCACTTACAATATTATCTAAATGATCTGTTTTTTGCTATTTCTTTCTTTATGGATTCTATACAATTCTTCAGGTCAACCGATTATTTGAACACCATTGATACAATTTATGAATCTATCGGATTAGGTCCATGTATAAGCTATAATTCGGACAGTGATTGGACCCCTGAAGTAGGCATGGTCAGGTTTTTATTTGCTGATAATTCGTTTGATCTTGTGGAAGTAGAAGCCGCATTTCCTGACTATTCATCCACTAATGTCCACCAATTGCCATTTGGACCGGTAAATTTTGTCGGCATCGATGACGTCGCCCCACCCATTGGTTACAGTTTCCTGTTTATGCAGGACGGAATTTTAAATCATGGCTTTTCATATGGTTCCCTTTGGAACTGGACTTCGATTTTGAGTTCAGTCCAGGGAAATGACGACATCAGGCATCCCTCAATCGCCTATAAACATTTTAACCCTTTGTATGTCGATTTCATTTGGATGGAAGATTTCGGTAGCCAATATAAAATCTATCACATGAGGGATGATAAGCATGAGTGGATGCCCGGGATTGAAGACCAGGAATATGGAAAAGGATTCTCCATGACAGGAAACCCGAATCCCTTTTCGGATCAAATCACCATTCATGTTTCCGTTGAACTGAAAGGAATGAATCCTTCCATTGAAATCTATAACACAAACTCACAGTTGGTCAGGGTACTTAACGCGGAAGAAGTTTATGACAGACAGTTTAGGTTTACCTGGGATGGCAGACAAGAGTCAGGCAAGTACGTTAAAGAAGGCATTTATTTGGTATTGTGTTTGGTAGGTGATAAACGAACTGCCCGCAAGATTATTTTTAAACCATAACTCCCTGCCCCTTGTTGGTATTGTCCCGCTCATCCAGATTTGTGCGGCAGCCATAAGCGTAAGCTAATCCGGATGTAAAAAATACAGGGATTCCTGTCTGCTTATACTCTTTGCCTGTGGGTGGCAGGCAGGTGTAATCCCAATATAAAGTACCAATTTTTTCAGTTTGAACTTAGCACATGTACGGGCAACCTGAAAAGTTGAAAAGTCCCCGAACTTTTTTTTGTTAATTTTTTTGTATTTTTGTCAACATTAGTATAAAATAAAAGCACAACATTTAAACATAGATTAAATAATATTTAAAATCTTAGTCTTATGAAAGCAAAATTTTTTCTTTCATTTCTGGCACTTGTACTTATTATAAGCGCCTTTAGCCAAAAACCCACAATGGAATTAACCTTCACAGCAGAGAACAACGGGCAATACGTTCCATTGGACAGTATCTTTATTAAAAACCTTACTCAAGGCGGAGATACAACACTTTATGCACCGGATACGGTATTGATGCTGTATTATATAACAGCAATTGGTGAGAATAACGGCATGACAGAAAACAGTTTTTCTGTTTCACAGAATTATCCAAATCCTTTTAAAGGAAAAACAACAGTTAACTTGTATTTACCAGAAAAGGAACATATTAAAATCACTATTCGGGATATTTTAGGCAGAGAATTGGCTCAATATAAAAACACATTAAACCGGGGCAATCATTCACTTTTCTTTTATCCCGGAAATGAAAAATATTATATTTTTTCTGCAAAAACAAGTAGAGAAACTAAAACCATAAAAATGGCAAACCTAAATGCAGGAGGGCAGGTACATTGCAAACTTGTATATAACGGACAGGATGGTACATCAATGAATTTTAAATCGGAAAAGGCGATAACAGATTTTGTATTCAGCCCCGGCGATGAATTGTTATTTGTGGGATATTCTTATTCAGGAGAATCGGGAATGATTGATTCACCATCAGTCAATCAAACTTATACGTTTCAGTATGCCACCAACATCCCCTGCCCCGGCACACCAACAGTAACTTACGAGGGACAGGTTTACAACACCATTCAAATTTTCAGCCAGTGCTGGCTAAAAGAGAACCTGAACGTGGGGGCGATGATACCGGGTATTGACGAAATGGAAGATAACGACACAATTGAAAAATACTGTTATGATGACGACCCTGCCAATTGCGATACCTACGGTGGATTGTACCAATGGGATGAGATGATGCAATACACTATTACACAGGGTGTACAAGGAATTTGCCCACCAGGTTGGCATATCCCGACAGATGAGGAGTGGAAAGCACTGGAAGGAGTTGTTGACAGCCAATATGGCATTGGTGACCCAGTATGGGACCTAGTAAATTTGAGAGGTTTTGATGCAGGCTTAAACCTTAAATCCACTAGTGGCTGGAGTTCTGGAGGTAATGGCAGTGATTTGTATGGCTTTTCCGGATTGCCCGGCGGCTCCCGAAACAGCAGTGGCAATTTCCTCACTATGGGATACCACGAAGACTTATGGACTTCTACGGAGACCCCCATGTACCGGAATTTGAGATACAACAGCGAGAAAGTGCACCGTAACCACTACGATGATAGAAGCGGTTTTTCGGTTCGTTGTGTAAAGGATTAGCTCTGTGAAACACCCGTGAAATAAACCTTTAGTTTACTTGCTGAAAGCAAGTATTTCACCGGGTAAATAATTACCTGCTCATCTGGATTTGTGCGCCAGCCATAAGCGTAAGCTAATCCGGATGTAAATAATACAAAGATTTGTAATCCTAATAATATTACCAGTCACGCCCGGTTGAGGTTTCCCTATGCTAAATGGACTTGTTTTGTCATTTAGAAAAGAAATATTTTTATTATACGTATTATTTCCTAAAGTAAATAATTATTATATTTGCAAAATAACTAAGTTGTTTGCTATGTACCCAAGAGATTTAACTAAGGAAATTTTAAACAAAATACACTCAAGGGAAATTATTTTCATGCTTGGTACCCGACAGGCAGGCAAAACCACTCTGACTAAACTTATCGCCGCAGCCTCTAACTTTGATAAAAATCATATTTTTTTCTTCGATTTTGAAGATAAAGAATACAGGGCATTATTCAATTTAAAAAATGCGGGAGTGCAAACATTAAAAAATATATTAAAAATTGAAGGAGTTAATCACGAAGAAAAGAGCCTGTTAATTTTTGATGAAATTCAATTGCTGACAGATCCGTCAAACTTTTTAAAACTCTTATATGATTATTTCCCAAATTTAAAGGTAATAGCAACCGGATCATCAAGTTTAAAGATTAAGCATAAATTTTCCGATTCATTAGCCGGGCGAAAAATAGTTTATGAAGTAGAACCTTTGAATTTTAATGAATTCTTATTGTTTAGAGGTGAGGATAAACTTTTAAAAATAAGGAAATTATTTTCTGAGGAAAAAAATAAGAAAAGCCTGAAAGCAGTGATTGAAAGTCAACACGGTAAATTTTTACAGCTATTAGAAGAATATTTAATTTATGGAGGATATCCTGAAGTAACCTTGTTAAACTTTAAAAATGACAAAGTTGAAAAACTTCATAGTATTGCTGATTCTTATATTAAAAAAGATATTCGTGATATTGCCGGAATTAAAAATATCGATGCGTATAATAACTTATTAAAATATCTTTCGGTAAATACCGGTAACTTAATAAATATTTCTTCATCCGGTACTTATGTCGGCATATCTTCTGCAACAATAATGAAATATATCTATTTGTTAAAGGAGACTTTTATAATTGATGAATTAATCCCGTTTTTTATAAATAAAAACAAAGAAATCTCAAAAAATAAAAAAATATATTTTAAAGATTCGGGAATCAGGAATTTACAAATAAAGAATTTTAACAATTTGGATATACGCACTGATGCGGGAATTTTGTACGAAAATTACGTATTTAACCGGCTTGAAATGGAGCATGATATTCTTATAAATAATTATTTTTACAGAACTCAATCCAAAACTGAGATTGATTTTATTTCAGAAAAGGAAAGTTCTCTTTTGCTCGTAGAGGTTAAATCAGGAAGATTTAATAAAAGACCTAAAGCTTTATTTGAATTTGAGAAAAAGTATAAGAGTAATTTTTTACAGATAAAAAAAATGCTTATAAATCAATCATATTACAATTTTTCGGGTGATATTTCCTATATCCCCGCTTATCTTATTTAAAATTTAAAAAAATGAAAAAAACATTTATCACTTCCGGTTTAATGTTGCTTATTATCTGTTTATATAGTCAAAATAATCTGATAAGCAAAGATGTATTTGGAAACACTACTCGCTCCTACCCTGCTAAATTAAATTCATTATTAGGCGAAAATTTGAAAGCCGGCAATGAATGGACGTCTGTTGGACCTTATGGCGGCGATGTTTACGGTATTGCTGTTAATCCTCAAAATACGGATGTTGTATTCGCAGGAGCAGGTTTTCCTTATATAAGTTTTAATGGCGGAAATTCATGGGAAATAATAGATGAACTGCTTAATTTAGCTTCCGGTGGAATTGATGTTTTTGAAACAACCGCCGATGGTGTGATTTATGCAGGAGGTTACACAACCTATGGGAAAATATTCAGGTCATCCGACGGAGGAAATACCTGGCAGCAATTAAATTTCTCTTTAAACCGTGGTGTTAATGATATTGTTGTTGATCCTAATGACCAAAACACTATTTATTTGGGAGTATCTGCCGATCCGGGACCTTCGAGTAATGTGGTTGTTGTATCTTACGATGGCGGGGATAGCTGGACTCCGTTAAATCTTATTAATGCCTTACCTGCCGGATTTTCAGTAATAGATTTAGCCATTGACCCCGATAACAGCCAAACCATTTTTGCCGTTGGCAACGAAAGTTTCAGCAATGCTTTAATTGCCGCCAGCTTCGACGGCGGACAAACATGGGAGAACAGATCATCAAATTTACCAACCGGAAAGCCATACAATGCAGTAACTGTTGCCGGTCAAACAGTTTATGTTGGGGGAGGGCAACTTTTTGGTGGGAATATTATGGGTTTGTATAAAAGCACGGATTATGGCTTAAGCTGGCAAAATATTTCTGCAAGTTTTCCTAATAAGGTTATCAGTGATATTCTTATCGATCCGGATAATTCCGATAAAATGTATTTAGCAACTGAAGGTGACGGAATTTATTATACGTTAGACGGGGGAACCTCATGGAATTATAATACAACCGGTGCAGGCGATGAAGGTTCGGCGAGATGCCTTGCTTTTGAACCGGGAAATACAGATGTTATTTATTCCGGGTTCCTTAGCCTTGCATCCTGCAAAAGCACCGATGCAGGTCAGTCGTGGAGTTATGCGAATACAGGTATTGCCACCTTGCTTCTAAACGATATAGAAGTTGATATTAATAATTCAGATATAGTTTTAACAGGATTTGAAGCGGAAAATTCGGGAGGATGTTATTTGAGCAACGACGGAGGAAGCACCTGGGAACTTGTTGCCGGATTACCCGGTACACGGTTTTCAAAAGTTACTTTTGGTTCTGATGGAACTCTTTATGCATGGTCAAACGGACCTTCATCAGTAGCGCAGGAAGGATTGTATAAATCAACAGATGGAGGTATAACATGGGAAAACATGGGACCAAATATCGGTTCTTTATTTGAAACTGAAATATTTGCTATCGCTGCTTCGCGTACTAATCCCGATTTGATTTTTATCGGTGGGAATAACTTTGGAGTTAACGGTTTCGAGTCGATAATATACAGGACAACCGATGGCGGTGAAAACTGGGAAGAAGTATTTACCGGACCAGAATGGGACAGCTTTAATTATTTGTTTATTGATCCCAATTCAAACGACCAGATCATTTATGCTGCATATATGTCGAATAACGCTCAAGGGGGATTTTTAAAAAGCATTGACGGAGGAACCGGTTGGTTACCTATTAACAGCGGCATACCTGCATCAACAAGATGGATGGGAGCTATTGTTTGTGATCCCGCTAATTCTGATATCCTTTATGGTGGCATCGGAGGATATAGCGAAACAGGAGGAAGTATTTATAAATCGGAAAACGGGGGAATGTTGTGGACGCCAACAAACATCAGTCTCGGAGTCTGGTGCAAGATCAATGATATTTTTATAAGCCCTTTGAATGAAGATGTTATTTATACAGCCACAACACAAAATGGCGTTTATATCACAACAGATGCAGGTGATACATGGGAAGCAGCAAATGATGGTTTGCCTGCTAACAACATTACTTCTTTTTCCGAATCATTCAGTATTAACGATACATTGAAGTTTTTTGCTTCTTCTTTTACAAACAGCGCTTTTATTACGGATGTTTATGATCCGGGAACCTCTGCCACAGAGAACACAAAACCTCTTTCAGAACTGATCTCGATTTACCCGAATCCGTCATCAGGTAAGGTTTACATAAACCTCGGGATAAACAAGGACGAAGATATACGTATCACAATTACAAATATTGCAGGACAAATAATTGAATCATTTGAATATTTTTCAAAAAATAAGGACATAAACAAACTTGAACTGGAATTAAATACCGGGGTGTATTTTTGTAATATTATTGCTAATGGAAATGTTGTAACAAAGAAAATTATTATTCTGAAATAGGGAAAGTTGTTCTGTCTAAATAATAGAAAAGCTACTCATCTGATTTCTTCAATACCAGCTTTGCTTTATCACTTTTTACAATTTTCTTACAGAACTCTTTAAAGTCCTGATACATTGTTTTTGGATATCTTCCTTTGCTCATCCTTAGTTTCCTTATATATATTACTTTTTGATCTACAGTTGTTATAGAGGAACTATATTCACCAAACAGGGAACTGAATTGTACCTGAGCCGGGAAATTTTCCCTAATGTATAACCCAGGCAGGGTATAAACAATTGAATCGTAAATAATAAAAGACTTTCTCAAATATATATCTGTTTTTCTCTCTTCATCTTCTTTTGGAATATCTTCATATTTATTCAATATATTTAACGGTATAAACATTCGTTTTCCTGTAACGGAGGCATATTTCGGCAGTTCCATCTCCAAATTGATTGTTGCTTTAGGAATTCGTTTTTTTTCTTCATGTACCGAATATTCCTCTATGTTAAAATTCGGCACATCCAGGTTTTTGTAAAGCCATTTTTTTTGCTCTTCATCATCTTCATTAATAAAACCAAAAACTTCATCGTACATTAAGCCTGTATAAGTAAGTTCAATCTGAGCCTGAGCTTTCCCGCCATCATTAATAATCACATTTGCATAACATGCTTGTACATTGTCTTTTTGAGGGTAATCCGGTGTACGGATTAAATCGCCACTATTGTCGGTAATGTCTAACGCATACCTGTTATTTGTAAAATTGCCGAGATATCCGAAAGGAATATCCTGATTGGTACATTCAAGCCACACGGTATCATATTGCAAAGGCACGTTCAGGATCACATGGTTAAATTGCTGACTGGAAAAATCATTTAAAATATCCGTTTCATTTTTACCTGCATATACCAGTGTATAGTTTGATTTAATTCCGGCAGCTTTAAGCAGCGACATGGTATAATTAGTGAGCGCTTTACAGTCGCCGTATCCGTATTTATCTACTATTGATGCTTCAAATGGCTGAAAACCTCCTATTCCGAACTGAATGCTGACATAGCGTGTGTTTTCCTGCACATACTCATAAATGCGCTGAATCATTTCAATAGTATCTGTTGCTGTTTCGGTAAGCTCCTTAATAGCCGTTTGTCTCTCATCAGGTAGTTGATCCCTATCTTCAAGCAAAACCCGTATCCACTTTGTAAAATTGCCCCATGTTTCCATATTACCTGAATATCCCTTATAATAAAAATCAGAAGGCGCTAAGTAAATTATTGGAACATATTCCCTTAAAGGAGGGCTAAAGGGTTCCTCATCAAATGCCGGCAGGTCGTTTATTGTCCAGAAATAATGATTTTGGTCTACATATTTCTTAACCTCAATTTCATTATTAATTTTACAAACACGGTATCGTATATCAACACCGGTATATGTTATAACCTTTAAAGTTGCCTTTTCAACAGAAACGTCATTTGAATATTGGGGCTGCCACCAGGGTAATTGAATATATCCATTGAAATTCATGGTATATTCCATCTCTACAGTAAACGGGTAATCTTTTATATGCGGTTTATAATATTTTATCCTGTTATCATCATAAAGAGAGAATCCCGATATCAAACTAACATCAAAAATATCTTTTCCTCTAACATTTTCAATCAATTTTCCGCCTGCATCGTATATTTTGATTTTTATGTTCCCTATTTTCTTATCTTTATCATAAAATCCCAAAAAAGCTGCATGATCGTCACCGGCTTTATTTAATATTGTTTTAACCACATATTCTTTCATGTGAGCATTGCGATCCGATTTTATTGTAATTACAGTTTCCTTGAGGCGGATAACAGCAGTTGCATCTTTTAACAGGTTTTCAGGAATCAGGTACGAAGGATAAAAATTTTCTTTTGAGATAAGCCAAAACGGTAAAAAGATGTATAGCAATATAACTAATTTACTTTTATTCATTATTCTGAATCCTTTTTAAGTACAATCTGTTCTGCGTGTTTTGCAATGATCATATTGTAGAACTCCTTTAAATTATCGTACTCATCAGGAATAAATAATTCTTTAGTGATGTTATATTTACTGATTATCTGGATCATATTACCCAATACAGTTGTTTTATAAATAAACTTTGCTGCATTTCCGGGTAATGTTATAACAGCATCCTCTGGCAATTCTTCAGCCTTGTATCCTTCGGGGATAGTAAAGTTCAACATATAAGTTACATTCTCAGGATATGGATATTCAATGGGATATAACCGTTCTTCAAGGGTAAGCGGGTTCTCGGTAATTGCATCGTAAAACATCGGGTTGAAGTATATTAAATCGTCAGATATTTCAACATTATCTGCTATTATAACGTCATATTTTTCTTTTACAGGCTTATAATTATCGTCCACATCTGTAAATTCGTACGAAGTAATATCCAATCCTTCATTAACATCTTCCAGTTCTTCAATATAGTTTTTTTTCCCATTCGCTTCTATTAAGTTGTCCCTGAAGTCATAAGCCGCATAACCTTCATTCGAGCACTGGACAGACCCGGTAAATTCACCTTTATTATTAAGCGTAAGGGTATTCATGGTTACATACTCATAGGGTACTTCAGTTGTTAAATCTATCCAGTCGGATTTTTCCCAGCTAACTATTCTGCCTTTGTCGTTCAATGCTCTTTCCGGCAGCATACCACATGGTAATAAAGGATCGGTAGAATCCATAAGATATAATGTATCATTAATATTTGCACTTGCAATAACATAATTAGGTTTTGTAAGAGATGGTTGTGCCGGATGAATAAACCCGTTTTTCCTTGTACTGATTATTACCGGATTGGCATCAATACTTAGTTTTTTAAGTAATAACACTAACATAAGATTTATATCTGCACAATTACCTTTTTGCTCTTTGTGTGCTTCTCTCAGTGTTGTACGTATATACTTTGTTTCTACCTCATCCCATCTCATCCTGTTTTTAATATATTCGTAAGCAGCAATCATTTTTGATTTGGCTGTTGTTTCAGACAGGTTTATCATATCAACTGCATCATTTAAAAAACCCCCTCCTTTTAATTGAAGACCAAAATGAGTTGATTCTAAAAGTGTCTTATTGATTGATTTCCATGAAGAAGTAAAGTCGGCAACAATCCCCCCGACAGGAATTACTTCTGCTAATTCAAATTCAACTTTACTAATATAATTTTCTTTTGATGATAAAGGTTGTTCTGTGATAAATGCCGGAACGTCTTTCATTGCAAAATGATAGTAATTCCTGTGATGTGAATCAAAAAGATTATTTTGAGAAGCAGAAGTTGACAATATTCCATTTATTCTGTCAGTTTCATAAATATAAAGCGGAATATATCCCCTATGTAACTTTTTATAAATAAAAAAATCGGGAACATCTACAATATACTCACTCCATATAACGGGAATGTCGTATTGGAAATACCAATCCCGAATGTATAAGAAATCTGAAGCTATTTTATACTTAATTTCTAATATCGAACCCTCTTTAACATTTGGCATAGTGAATCTTTTCAAATCAAGTCTGAAATGGACTTCTTCCTTAAAAATTCCCTTCTTATCTAATTTGGTTTTTACAACCTCACCGTTTTCCAGATTAAAAGTGAATGCTCTAAGTTCAACAATTTTATCTCTTATTGAAACATCTTTCCATAAATAGATAATCTGGTCAGCCCACTTATATCCTTCTTTATCAAGTATCTTTACGCGAACATGCCGTTCGAAAAAAATTTGAAATCCATTATGGTCAGAATACTCACAATATGATTTACCAAAATCAAATAAAATGACAGCACTGGCATTGGGGTCATTTTCGTATTCAGTCATTTCCAGATTTTCCTTCTTTATTTTCCCGAATTTCATTGGGGATTTTTGAGCTAAAGAATTAGATACTACAGAAAAAAATAAAAATAATAAACACAGCAACTTAGTTGATAATTGTTTCATAATACCTGATTTATTCTATTAAAAATGATCATTTTTCAAGGCATCAAAAGTAGATAAAAAAATATATAAAATTAGTGAAGTGAAAATTTAATCCGAATAATTCATGAAATGTAAACAAGTAAAGAAGAATGTCATTTCGACCCTTTGGGAGGGCAAATGCGCAAGCGGGAGAAATCCCCAAACAAACAACCACCGCCAATAGACACCGGTACCACACAGTAGCAAGGGGATTCCTCATGCCATCCCTGAAATGCCAACGCAAGTATTCCTGTACGGATTTCCTTCGGTCATCGGAAAGACAGGATGCAAGAGAATGACAGGTGTTTATACTATTATCCTGTAAAACTTTGCAAAAAAAACAAAGTTTTTTAGCAAATCCGCTATTAGTAAGCGATTGCTGAATAACATGTAACTTGCCATTTATGGCGCTATGAATTAATCGGGTTAAATAAGTTTGAATAATATTAGGACAAACTATTAAATAATTTAAAAAAATCAGATCCAATTGCTTTAAATAAACCTGTTTATCACAGGAAATAGCAGGTTATAGATTTTTTTGCAAATCATACAAATCAAATCTACATTAAAAACAAATCCGAATATTTGAGAAACGGGATTTAGAAAAATTGCATTATATAATTTCGTTCTAAATGTTTTATTTTTAAATATCTGTGGCAGTGCTTTACAAAAGTCGATAATATTTATTTGTTGTGTTTTTTCATTCGGGTTTATTTCCAGCCTCTTTTCCTTAATTTCAGGTGCTTTTATTCTGTTTGGTTCTGGCTCCGAATCAATTGCGCCATCGTATTCCCAAAATAACCTGAATTCCCTGAAAGCTTTTCTAACTAAGCCTTTTATATTAAATACCGTAAGGTTGATCTTCTCATTTATTGTTGCATCGCCACTTATGTTTAGCTTTACGGGATAAGCAAATTCCCAAACCATTTCCCTTGCTTGTACTGTCTGCATTACAACAACTCCCCTCTTTGTGTCAGTAATCGCAACATCATCGTACCTGTCTTCAAATATTCCTGAAGACAAATTATAAAATCCTTGTGTCATGCGTTCTGTACGGTTATTTATATTTTGATTTACCTTCTGCATGTTATGCTGAAATAAAGCAAAACATTTCCTGATGCTTGTTGATAACCGTGTAAGTTTTTCATTATTTATCCCTCGAATCTTTACGAGATCAAACTTCATATCAGGAAAGTTGATTTTTTTATTTTTACTTAAAAAGTCGGATAAACCTTTACCGGTCTCTCTTTCCTTACAAATTTCCAGATTGGACTCTGTTAAAGTTGATGAAGACTTAAGATGCTCTTCATAAAACCTTTTTCGGCTTTGGCTTATTTTTTCAAAAATTTCATTTCTCATGACACGTAGATTTTTTTTAAATTTAATTAAGAACTTATAATATTTGAAAAAAACTTAAATTTATATTCAGACTTTTCAGGTGTATTTTTTCTTATGAATTAAAATGCAAGTTTAATATATGCAAACCCCTATTGTCAAGATATTTAAGTTATATTTCGATATTCAGGAACAGAATTAAGCAGCTTTATTTTTTAATACTTAAACTTAACTTTATTTATTAAGCCTTAATATTTTTCTTAATTTTCTTGCTTTATTAACTTAATTTTATATACTTTTACTTAAATTTTCGTTTAATGAATTCGTATTCCTTCACCGAACATCCGTTTATCGGGCTGCTTGATACTGTCCGTTCCGTTATTCCCGGGATAGAGAAGGTGGTTACTGTTTTCTATAACAAGTCATCGAATGCAATTGAAGGAATTCTTTCGGAAAAGAAAAACGGGAATTACAATACAATTGATCTCGATATAAACAATATTTACGAACCTATTCAGAATTTCAGGAAAGAGAAAAATCCTTATGTATGGTACAACAAAGAGAGTATTCCGTTTGAAATATCCAACCCTCCCGCCAACCATGTAATAAATCTTTTTACGGAATTAAAGAATATAGTTCTGCTTATAAGAATTCCTAATGAGGATGACAAATTGAACGACCTAATTTTTCTTTACTTCAACGAGAATCCCAGCAATTTCGGAGTAAGCAAGAATGATGCACCCCTCACAACCGAAAGCAAAAGCGTAATTGCATATCTGATTAGTAATACCATACGTGCATTAATAAATAGTCAGAGGAAAAATAAAAAATTGTTGCTTTTTAATAACAAACGCACAAAGTTTATTATTAACGAAACCGAACGGATAAAACATGAATTGCAAAGGACAAAAGAGAACTATGGGGTCAGTCTTGTTAAGCTGTGCAGGCAATACCTTAAGGAACATTCTGTAAAGCATAATAAAAAATACACCTTGAGTTACGGCGCAACAGAAAAAATAAAAAATTATTCGGGCGACCTGAGCAACCTGGAAACGATAATAGAAGAAACGATCCTGTATGTTGAAAATCTTTATTTGGATGAACAGGATGAGATAGCTATCCTCGAGTGGCATATTAATTTTGATACGGATACCGGACCAGGCGTTAAACAAGACAAGATGACTGAAAAAGAAACATCAGTGAATAAATATACAAAGACCATTTCGCTATTAGATAAGCTGGAGCAGGCATCATTTGTAGTGAAAAGCAACAATCTCAAACTCACAGGCACAAATGTAGGTAAAGCCTGCCCCGTTCCCATCAGCGCACCTGCTATTTCCGATGCCTTTTATAATCATAAGGGTAAAATAAACAGCCTGCTCGAAATGTATCCCGAAAAATGGGAAATCCTGCGAAATGAATTCCGCCCTTTGATGAATATTATCAGGAGGGGCTTGGATGAAGAATGACTAAAATGAGCTAAAATGACTGAAATGAGTTAAAATTATTCAGATACTTACAAAAATAAATTCTTCCTTTCAACATTCCAATACCCACCCTATTTCCCTTATATCCCTATATCCCTTTTTCCCCAATCATAGCCATCAGGGAAGCCTGCTCTCAATCTGCTCAAACAAGCTTTGCGCTTCTTTCCAATTTAATCCTTTAATCACTATTAAATATTTCCGGTAAGGTTTAAAGCAAAATGGCGTTCCTGCTTTGTCGTTTGCCGAAAAACCGTTTTCCCGGTCTGTATAATCAGAAAAATCATCATAAGTTTGTATCTTGCCTTTAGCGCTGTAATACCATTCCCTGCGCGATCTATCGTCTTTATAACCAAAAACAAAGATCATTTTCTCCTCCAGTTTCCCGATCAAACCTTCATTAAAGCCGGTTATAGTTCCATGACCAAAATTATATACATTTCCCAGTCCGATAGTTCCTTTGATGTATTTTACTTTTTGAAGATTCAGTTCATCAAGAGATGTTACAAGCTGTGGCTTTTTACTTTTGGATTGTATTTTGTCATCCACGAATTCCGAAAATATTAAAAGCGTATCCATCATTCCGTTTTCTTTTCTGCTTGCCGTTATCCTCGCAAAATAATTTCCCTTCCAAAAATGCAGGTAATAATCATACTGAATGCCTTCATTGCCCAAATCAACGGGCTTTCCTTTAGCAGAGCTTTTTATAGTAAAAACACCATAGGCTGCTTCATTGTTTTCCATTTCATATATTTCTACATGAATGGTGTTATACAAAGGGTTCCTGTAATAACCGGATATCATTTTTTTAAAACCATATTCAAAATACAAGTCTGGTCCGGTAATTTTATATTCATACAAATTCTCAGCAGTATAAACTTGTGTTGAATCTTTTTTTATCCAGTTCCCTATTTCATTTTCTTTCGGGATGAAGTCTTGCGGGTTTATTTCGGATTGCCCGATAACAGACTCCGTGAGCAGCAGAAGCAATATTGAAATATAATATTTAACCATTTTATTACTTTTTAGTGAGCCGCAAAATTAAGAATTAATCAAATCATAGCTTATTAATAAATTACCAACATTTCTCACTTGCATAATTCTTGAATCAATGAATTTTGCCCCGTCTCTTCAGGGCGGGGTCAATTAATTTACAGACAAGTGTGGCTTTAGCCATTAATATTTCTGAATAATCTGTTTTTTAATGGCTAA
>JADHVR010000133.1 GCA_016783885.1 Bacteroidales bacterium | reverse complement strand
TCATTATTTAATTGGCTGATAGAAAAGACAGATATACAAAGAGCATCAAAGGTCAGATCAACAAAAGGGCTTTTGGTTCATGTGTTTGGTAAGATCGCTGCTGCTTTCATTAATCTAATATTTAACTCTTGATTCGCATAATTAATAAATCAATATCGCTTTTGTCATTAAAACTTTCAGTACAAGCCGAACCAAAAATATAGGCTTTTGTTACCTTGTGCGCTTTTAGTAATTTTTTTATCTCCGGAAGTTTGTTTGACAAAAAAGACTGGATCATGGTTTCAATAGGTATATATAATATTATTCCACAATCATTTTCTTCGTTACCGAGTTTTCACCTGCTTTTACAGTATAAAAATATACGCCGGAAGATAATTTACCTGCATTAATGGTAAGTTTGTTCATACCCGGCTTAGCCTCTAATGTTTTTATCCCCTGTACTTTTTGCCCGGTTAAATTTGTAATCTCAAGGCTTAACCCGCATGATTTTCTGACATTAACATTTACAACAGACGTTTCGCTGAAAGGATTGGGATAATTCTGTGAGACATCATAGTCATAAATAGTTTGTTCGTTTTCGTTAATACCCGGCATGATATCATTTTTAATTACTTTCATTAAATTTATATTATTATCTCCATAAGGATCCAAATCCCCTCTGACAGCCAATCCGGGTTCATCGTCCGTTTGATAAATCAAATAAATATAATCATCTGAAACAGGAGCACAAGTTGGGAATACACATTCGTCATAAATATGGATCAGGTTTGAAGTCAGATCAGAAAAATCACCCCATGCACCAATGTCCCATGAAGTCCTTTCCCATAGGTGCCTGTAATTTTGCATACCGTTATCATAAGTTTCAGTAACCGATGAATACACCACAAATATTAAGTCATTGTCGTCAATAATAATTTGTGGCTGGCTCGACAATCCTAAGTAGTATATTCCAATATTTTCAGTACCTGTGCCGACAAAAGTTATTTCGCCATCTCCATTTACGTCTTGTGTCCAGCCAATGAGATTGTAGTCGTCAATCAATTCCGAATCGGGATGACCATAAGGATTCAGGGCATTCAGGTTATTTGAAAAGGTAGGCATGGATTCATTCCAGTACGCAACTCCATCAACAAACGGGAACCAGTAGCTGCTTGTACCGTCGGAGTATGCCCTGTTAATGCCGAAAACCACATGTGCCATTCCCTGCGAATCAAAAGCAAGGTGATGTGCTCCATCTGCGCAATAAAATGTATCGGTAACTGTACCACTCCAAAACGGATAAGGATGTTCCCAAATAATGGTTTTTTCCCATGTATCACCACCATCGGCTGACTTCATCAGGAAAAGATCGAACCAGGTATCACCGACCAGAAAAGCAACCAGATCATCATCCGAAGCTGCCCATTCGTAATCATCAGCTGTGAATCCGGCATAATAAGAAGAACTCATTTCATCCGGGACAATATTTTCAGGGTCCCATGACTGCCCGCCATCTTCCGACCGGGAATAAAGGATGGCTCCGTCGAGTCCCTCATAAGGCGTCCCGCCATTTGGTGTTGGCCAGGTTATAGACAACATTTGAATAACACTGTGATCTATGCCGGATGTAGTTGTTCTGTTCCATGATATTTCGTGGTTATCCGGTCCGTCAAACATATCTTCTGTCCAGACACCAGTTCCTTTTTCATCCCTGGTCAGTATAAGAAGATCACCTGCTGCAAAGTCATGTGAAACAACGAGTTCACCATTCTCGCCAAAAGGAGCATACGATGGCCAGCCGGTTCTCAGGCTTTCAATTATTTCAGTAGGGATGGCTCCCCAGGCAGCCCCGTCATAATAATTATATCCTGTTCCCCTGTCAGGAAATGACGGATCACCAAATCCCATTGTCCAGGTTGCACCCATTGTACCGTCGTCATAAACAAAAAAACGGTTTTGAATACTGGTATTGGTTTGCAAATCGTAACGGGTTCCCCCGATAACTTCTTCCTCTGGGGGCCAACTCATTTTGTAAGAAGGAATAACCGGTGTTCTGATAAAGTCGGATGAATGATTAACCGGACTTACTCTTTTTACGGCATAATCTCTTAATTCTTTTGAAATCATAGCGCGTTTTTGTGAAAATCCAAAAACAGTAATGCAAAGAATCATACTAATTAGTAATAGCTTTTTCATTGTTTTGATTTTTAAATTATTAAAAATTTTGAATAGAATTTTAAAATTGACATTACAATATTAATAAAAATTTAATATTAGACAAAGTTACAAAATTATCCAATAAGAAATCAGTTAACGGTAAATTCAATTTACAATTAAGAAAGACCAAAGACCTGGGGGCTAATCCAAAGTATTATTTCCCAACTGGCTCAAGTGCCCGCTTGTGTCAAAACGATACCAATCGATAATCCCCTAAAGTTGACTAAATTATATTCAGACGAAAATAATATAAAAAATGCCTACAGTTGTAATAATATTTTGGATAGACATAGGTGATAAGCTAATTTTTGATTTATATTAAAAACAAAATCAAATGAAAATATTAAATATCATTTTCCTGACAATAATACTTCAAAGCCTTGCTTTAAAAACAGTTTTTGCAGAGATTATTAAAGTACCGGAACAATTTCCGGAAATTCAGGATGCAATTGACTATGCATCGGATGGGGACACGGTACTTGTTTATCCCGGGATTTATCAAGAACAAATATGGTTTGGAGGAAAAGAAATTCTTGTCGACAGTTTATTTATTTTAACAAATAATCCGGCTTACAGGGATTCAACTGTAATTCAGGCATCAGGAAAGGGCTATATTATCAATTTTAATTCGTCGGAAACACATCTTTAAAGATTAGTTGGTTTCAAATTAACTGCAGGTAGTAATACGAATATCATACGTTGTGTTCACTCATCCCCTTCTATCGAAAATAATTTTATAGCTCCTTTTTTTTATACAAAAGTCCTATTCCACAACCATCTTCTTAGTAATAGCGGTTTCGCCGGCTTTTACTGTGTAGAAATAAATGCCAGGAGATAATTTGTTTGCATCGATGGTAATTGTATTTTTTACGGGCTTAACCTTTATTGTATTTGTTTCAAATATTTTTTGACCTGTTATATTAATAACATCAAGACTTAGCACGCAAGTTTTCCAAATATTAACATTAACAATTGATGTTGCATTAAAAGGATTGGGATAATTCTGTGAAACATTATTCTCAGTAAATTCAACCGGATTATTTAGGCGCTATTCTCAAGAGGAACAAGGCAAGGATACCAAAAATAATATTAGGTATCCATACGGAAAGCCCGGGCGATAAGCTTCCCCTGGTGGCAAAAACAGTTGAAACTTGTAGAAAGAATATAAAGGAAAAGGTTATGCCAATACCTAATCCTAAGTGCATGCCTATTCCTCCCCGTGATTTTCTGCTTGATATGGAAACACCTATCAATGTCAAAACTATTGTTGCAAAAGGAAAGGCAATTCTTTTATGTTTTTCCACCTCATAATCCTTAATATTTTTCGTTCCTTTAAGCCGTTCCTTTTCAATAAAAGCTCGCAATTCAGAAAAATTCATTGTTTTAATATCATCAATGATAAGAGTAAATTCACGAGGGTGTAAATTGAGCAGTGTATCCATTTCTTTTCCTTTTATTATTTTTTCATCAAAACCATCAAGCGTCCTAATAGTATAGTTTTTAATCTTCCACTTTCCGGTGATGCTGTCCCATATTATTCGCTCCGAACTCAATTTGTAAACCAATTTATTATTTTCAAAATTTTCTAAAGAAAACTTATTTCCGACATCGGTTACATTGTTATAGCTTTCAAGATATATAAATGTTCCCTGACTGATTTGCATGTGAATATTAATATCCCTGTTACGGTGAGGATTTTTAACATATATTTTTTCGAAAGTCATCATTTTTTGGTTAGTTCTCGGGATCAGAAAATTTGCAAGGTAAAACGACATAAATCCTAATATTATGGCAGAGATAATATAAGGCACAAGAAACCTCTTGAAACTGATACCACTGCTCAATATAGCTATAATTTCACTGTCGGATGCCATTTTGGATGTAAAGAAAATAACAGCGATAAAAGTGAATAAGTAGCTGAACAAGTTAACAAAATAAGGAATGAAATTGAGGTAGTATGAGAAAAGTATTTTTTTTAGGGGCGCTTCTTTCTCAATAAAATCGTCAATTTTTTCCGATATGTCAAAAACAACCACAATGACAATAAGTAACGAGATGGCAAAAAAGAAAGTGCCAAGAAATTTTTTAATTATATATATATCTATTTTTTTCAAGTGTAAAATTATTTTAGTGTCTGCCCATGCAGTCGGTAAAAATCAAAAAAATAAATATATTGCTCATTTTAACCCCCCTGTTTCCCCCCTAAAATGGGGAATTATTGAATTTATTTTTCGATTTTTAGTAACTTCAGTAGTTTAAAGACATGGACTATTTATACTTACCAAATGAAATTCAGTAATTAATCAAGTCTTTGCGCATTTTGCGTGAAACAAATAATTAGAGCTCATTACATTAATATAACTGATTAGTTTTAATATTCACAATCTGACATCCAATTGCTGCACCATTTTGTTTTTCCATTCCGAAAAAGTTCCTACAATGATCCTCTTTCTTGCTTCGTTAACCAACCAGAGATAAAAACCGAGGTTATGCAAACTTGCGATCATTCCTGCTAACATTTCCCCTGCAATAAATATATGCCTCAAAAAAGCTTTGGAGTATTGCTTGTCAACAAACGATGTTCCTTCCTCATCCAAAGGGCTGAAATCGTTTTTCCATTTTTTATTTTTAATATTAATAATTCCTCTCTTTGTATAAATCAATCCATGTCTTGCGTTTCTTGTTGGTATCACACAATCGAACATATCTATACCTAACGCAATACTTTCCAGAATATTGACCGGCGTTCCCACACCCATTAAGTATCGCGGCTTATCTTCAGGTAGTACGGAGCAAACCAACCCCGTTATTTCATACATTACTTCATGAGGCTCGCCCACCGACAGCCCGCCAATAGCATTCCCTTCAGCATTATATGATGCAATAACTTCTGCTGATTTCATCCTTAAATCTTTATAAACACTGCCCTGGACAATCGGGAAAAGTGCTTGTGAGTGTTTGTATTGCGGTTCGGTTTTTTCAAAATGATCAACACATCTTTGGAGCCACCTGTGAGTTAGTTCCATTGAATTTTTAGCATAATCGTATTCGCAAGGAAAGGGTGTACATTCGTCAAAAGCCATGATGATATCCGCACCAATGGTTCGTTGGATATCGATTACATTCTCAGGTGTAAATGTATGTTTTGAGCCGTCGATATGAGAGTTGAAAATAACTCCTTTGTTAGTTACTTTTCGGGTATTTGCCAGCGAATAAACCTGGTAGCCTCCGCTGTCGGTCAAAATCGGTTTATCCCAGCCGTTGAATTTATGTAAGCCACCGGCATTTTCAATAACATCAGACCCGGGTCGTAAATAAAGGTGATAAGTATTTCCGAGGATGATTTGAGCTTTAATATCTTCTTTTAATTCTTTAATGTGAACCGCCTTTACAGCACCGGCAGTGCCAACAGGCATAAATATGGGGGTTAGGATTTTCCCGTGATCAGTGGTGATTTCACCGGCACGGGCGGAGGAACAGGGACATGATTTTTCAATAACAAATTGCATTGATTTTTATCATAATATTTTAAGCTGCAAATGTATCTAAAAGTCATTTATTATTTAATCCCTTTATAAAATTTGCAATTTATTTATAATATTTAATATATATTTGCCGAAAATTAATTAAAACAAATTTATTATGAAAAAGATTTTATTATTAGCATTTGTATTAGCACTTATTAATTCGGTATCTGCACAGAGTTTTAAAGAAAAAATAGCTTTTGGCGGCGGACTCTCTTATGGCACCGAAATAGAGAACATTGGTATTAATATTAGAGGGTTATATGAAGTAACTGAAGAAATTCATGGCTTAATGAATTTAACATTCTTTTTCCCTAAAAAAGAAGATTTTGGCGTATTTGAATATAAATGGAATTTATGGGAATTGAATTTAGATGGTCATTATAACTTTAAATTAAGCGATAAATTTTCAGCTTATGGCTTAGCCGGTCTTAATATTTCGAATTGGAGATCAAAGTGGGAAGGAGATTTGGGTTATGAATATTATGAAGATACTAATACTGCTAAAATTGGATTTAACATAGGTGGCGGAGCCGCATATAATTTTACCGACGCTTTAAGTGGCTTTGGTGAAATAAAATATGTTATCAGTGATTATGATCAGGCTGTTTTTACTTTCGGGGTTTTATATCATTTATAAGCTCATCCTTTAGTTCCAACTCTTTTTCCTTCTCTGCAAATAATTTTTTGAGTAAAGAGGCAAACGTTTTTTCGTAGCACTTTTTTAAATTTTTGTACGTAATCCATTTCAATGCTTATGAAGCGAAGCCTGCCCGACTTTGTCTTTCCTGTCCGAATGGATTCATCCGGGCGGACAGGCGGGTAAATACGTATGGGTGTTTGTTTTTAAAGCTTTCCCCCTCCGGATGGGGTTAGGGGGATGAAAAAGTTTCAATCCTTGTTATAGTGGAAGTTGGTTTTAAAGACCTTGCGTTCTCTTAACACTGAACCTCACGACCCGTTTCAATCCTTGTTATAGTGGAAGTTGGTTTTAAAGTTCTGAAACTGAAATAATCCAAGATACTGGATATTTGTTTCAATCCTTGTTATAGTGGAAGTTGGTTTTAAAGCCCCATAAGGAGAGCTGCCAACAGGACTGTGAAAATGTTTCAATCCTTGTTATAGTGGAAGTTGGTTTTAAAGATTGTAAGCGGGGTTGTCGGGTGAGTTTAGGTATTTGTTTCAATCCTTGTTATAGTGGAAGTTGGTTTTAAAGGATCCTACAAAAGAGGTAAAATACAGGTGGTTTCGGTTTCAATCCTTGTTATAGTGGAAGTTGGTTTTAAAGATTGTGTCATCACGCGACTCTCTTTTCTTTTCTTTCAGTTTCAATCCTTGTTATAGTGGAAGTTGGTTTTAAAGACCTTGCGTTCTCTTAACACTGAACCTCACGACCCGTTTCAATCCTTGTTATAGTGGAAGTTGGTTTTAAAGTTACAGCCTGTAATTCCTTTACATTAACA
>JADHVR010000132.1 GCA_016783885.1 Bacteroidales bacterium | reverse complement strand
TTATCAATGTTATCATAATGAATACTTCAAATACTTCTTAATTCATTAAAAAAATAAGGGGTCTACGATCTATAGAAATAATCCATAGTGAATTTTAATTTTTCCCAATAATGTTGTAGAAAATATCAATTACGTCAATCAGATTGCAGTCGTTAAATGAATTAGAAATTTAAAAATAAAATGTTGTTCGACCGAAATATTTCATAAGTGTTTATCAATTGACCGAGCAACCCATCCCAAAATTACTTAAAAGTCAATTTTTAAAATTATTTGCATTAATTATTTCCTGAAAATTGATTAGTTTCGACACTGTTGAAATTTTAAAACAAAAGAAAACCAGAATGTACAAAATTACTTTCGCGAAATTTTTAGCAGTGGATGTTAAAAAATTTATCATAGAAGCACCAAAGATTGCAGAAAAAAGAAAAGCAGGGCAATTCGTTATTATCAGGTTAAAAGAAGGCGGTGAAAGAATTCCGTTAACGATTGCCGATTCTGATTCAGAAAAAGGAACCATCACAATTATTGTTCAGGGTATCGGGAAGACCACAAAAGAACTTAATGAAAAAGAAGCAGGTGATACTATTCAGGATGTTGTCGGACCATTAGGGAAACCTTCTCACATCGAGAACTTCGGTACAGCGATCAGTATCGGCGGTGGAGTAGGAACTGCTATTGCTTTTCCAACTGCCGTAGCTTTGAAAGAAGCCGGTAACTACACAATTTCAATAATCGGAGGTAGGACAAAAGACTTAGTTATTCTTGAAGATGAAATGAGGGAAAAATGCGATGAAGTTCACGTTACTACAGATGATGGCAGTTATGGCGAAAAAGGTTTCGTCACGAACAAACTTCAGGATATTATTGATTCAGGCAAGAAGATCGATTTTGTACTTGCAATCGGACCTATTCCGATGATGAAAGCTGTCGCAGAAGTTACGAGACCTCATGGAATTAATACTGTAGTTAGCTTGAATCCTATTATGGTAGATGGAACGGGTATGTGCGGCGGATGCAGGGCGACTGTTGATGATAAAACCGTTTTTGTATGTGTTGACGGTCCTGAGTTTGACGCTCATAAAGTTGATTTCAAAGAGCTTACAAACAGAAACAAGTCGTACGAATTTCTTGAAAAGGAATCCTTACATGATTATGAATGTCATAATGAAAAGGCGTTTGCAGAAGCAACTTCAACTAAATAAACTTTGTTAAATTTGATAACTAAAATAATTGTTGATATAAAAATATGGAAGAAATAAAAAATAAGGAAAGAATGAAAATTCAGCGTCAGAAGATGCCTGAACAGGATCCGTTAGAGAGGGCGACTAACTTCAAAGAAGTTAATCTTGGTTTTACGGAAGAGCTTGCGAAGATGGAAGCCATGCGATGCCTCCAGTGTCCAAAACCTGTTTGTATATCAGGGTGTCCGGTTGGCGTTAAAATAGACGAATTTATTGGTATGGTTGCACATGGAGATTTTCTCGGAGCTGCAGCTAAACTTAAAGAAGATAATGCACTTCCTGCAATTTGTGGTAGAGTCTGCCCGCAGGAAGACCAATGCGAAATAAAATGTGTTACCGGAAAGAAAAATGATCCCGTGGCAATCGGGCGATTGGAAAGATTTGTTGCGGATTATGAAAGAGAACATACAGGTATTCGAATTCCAAAAGTTAAGCCAAAGACAGGCAAGAAAGTTGCTATCGTAGGAAGCGGACCGGCTGGTCTGAGCTGTGCAGGAGACCTGATTCAAATGGGTCATGATGTTACAGTGTTTGAAGCACTGCACGAGATTGGCGGTGTTTTGGTTTATGGTATTCCTGAATTCAGGCTGCCAAAAGAAATCGTTAAAGTCGAGGTGGATTCTTTGGCAAAGCTCGGTGTTGAATTCAAGACCAATGCAGTGATTGGTTTTTCCGATACAATAGATGAATTAATGGAGAATGGATACGATGCTGTATTTATAGGCGTGGGTGCCGGTTTACCTAACTTTATGAAAATTCCTGGTGAAAACCTGATTGCTGTTTACTCTGCAAATGAATTTCTAACTCGTGTTAATTTGATGAAAGCTTACAAATTCCCGGAATACGATACCCCGGTTTTCAATTGCAATGATAAAAATGTTGCAGTGTTCGGAGGTGGTAACACGGCTATGGATGCTGTTAGGACTTCCAAACGCCTCGGTGCTAAGAATGCATACATTATCTACAGGAGGTCTGAAGTAGAAATGCCTGCAAGGATCGAAGAGGTACATCATGCAAAAGAAGAGGGAATTGAGTTCATTATACTTACAAACCCGCTGGAGTTCATAGGCGATGAAGAGGATTGGCTGAAAGCAGTTAAACTTCAGAAGATGGAATTAGGTGAACCGGATGATTCAGGCAGGAGAAGACCTGTCCCAATCGAAGGTTCGGAATATGTTATGGATATAGATATGGCAGTCGTTGCAATCGGTAATGGTTCTAATCCCATAATTCAGAAAACGACTCCAGATTTGGGATTCAACAAATGGGGTAACATCATTGCAGATGAAGCCACTATGAAAACTTCCAAGAAAGGTGTATTTGCAGGCGGTGATATAGTTACCGGCGGTGCAACCGTGATTCTTGCTATGGGTGCAGGACGAATTGCCTCCGCAGCTATCGATGAATACCTTAAGAATTCTTCTGTGTGGTAATAATATTCAACATTTTTTACCCCTCGATACGAAGCCCTGCCTGCGGCTTTGCTGCTTCGTATTGTTGAAAAAATTACAATCTTTATAATAAATAAAAAAGTCTCAGGTAAGTCACGGACCATTCCGTGACTTTTTTTATTTATATGTGTCACGGTTTGGACCATGACACGCCTGAAAGTAAAAAAGTCTCAGCAATTATTTTTTGTCTTTGGTAACATTTGCAGTGCTGCCAGTACATGTTTCTACTTCCCGCGCGCGGTATGAACCTGTAGCGTGTTATGCTTTTAATTACTTATATTCAAATACTTTTTAATCTCTTAATTTCTTTTTCTATATCTTCAATAATTTCGGTGTTAGCTATAACCTTTTTATTACCATTCTTTATAGAATAGATATAAAACACTTTACCACCATATTTATCTGTAAATTTTTTATGAGTTTCAAGTTGTAATCCCCTTTGTTGATATATGACAGGAATATGTGATACATCACTAACGGGTTTTATTTGTAATCCCACATACTTATCTTTTATTTTTATATAAAAATCAACATTAAATAGTCTATCCCATTCATCAGATGCTGGTTCAATATTTTCACCAAGCTCAGCTTCTAATATACCATAGATAGTTTTTATCTCTGTCATGTATCCATCAAAGGTTCTGTCGATTACTAATTGAATCATATAATCTATGCAATCTTTTTCAGTTATTTCCTCGATTTCCTTAGGCAATACTTCTGTAATTTTAACAAATAATTTTTTCCCTAGTTCTTCAATATGGTCTTTCGAGCGAACATTTTTAAAATAATATTCTCTCCACTGTTCAATTGTTTTCGGGTCACATTTTCTTATTGATTCTGATGTTGCACCTACATTCCTTTTGAAATTTAGTTGAAATCGATTCATAGCACTGTTTAAAACCCATTCTTTAGCCAATTTGATTTTTCCTTCCGTTTAAAAATTTAATTTTATATTTATATTCAAGTGTTGTATCAACATCAGCTAATCCGTTTTTTATTAAATGAGCATTCAAAAAAGTTTTATTACTAAGATATAAATAACATAATAAATTATCTTGCTTATCGTATTTAATAGCGTCAAATCTCAAAAATACCTTTTGACCTTTTGTTTTTGTTTTTAAAAATTTGATAGCCTCTTCCCTTTTAGTAGGATTCTCTTTAATTCCTAAAAGTTTTACTTTTAAATCGTTCTTTAATATTATAGTGTTTGGCGATATAATTTCTTTCACTGTATTATAATTTTCTCTTTCTGTTGATTTATTATCTATCTTTGATCCAAAATTAAATTTTTTAGGGTCAATTTTCTTATCAAACTTTATGTGATCTTTAAAAATATATGGTAATTCATTTATTTTTTCTTTAAAATCTATATTAATTTTTTCCTGCTTTGTAATTTCAAAGTGTGACTTCTGAAACATATCATTTTCATTTATATTAACTTTATCCTTAATCAAAGGCAAATAATCTTTGTTTATTTCATATCCTATTGAATTCCTATTTAAATGCTTAGCCGCTAATGATGTTGTACCGCTTCCAAGAAAAGGATCTAATACTGTATCACCAACAAAGGTGAACATCTTTATTAACCGTTTTGGTAATTCTTCTGGAAACATAGCAATATGATTATCTTGTTTTGCTCCTCCGAAATTCCAATGACCTTTAAAATACTCATTCCATTCTTCCTTAGTTAATATCGATTTCTCTTTTAAGTCTTTGGATACTTTTGGAGATACACCAACCTTTTTGAATACAAGAATAAATTCATAATCTATTTTTATTATACCATTTCTAGGATACGGATAAGAACCCATAACAGTAGCACCACCCGTTGTGTTCATAGTAGTTTCTTTCTGCCATATTATTGCACCCATGTAATCGAATCCTATTGTCTCACAAAATCTTATGATTTCTTCTCTAATAGGAATAACTTTATATCTTCCATAATAAACTGCTCTTGCAAATTGATCTCCAATGTTTATACATAATCTACACCCTTCGTACAAGACTCTATAACATTCTTTCCAAACCAAATTTAAATTATTAATATAATCTTCATAGGAATGATCAAATCCAATTTGCTGCTGATTTCCATAGTCTTTTAATTGCCAATATGGTGGTGAAGTTACAATTAGATGAATTAATTGCTCATTCAATTCAACCATATTCCTGCTATCACCAATAACTATTTGATGTTTGTTTTGCATTTATAATTTCAGATCGTTATACTTTTTGATAAATTCTTTTCTTTAATATGTCAGATGTATAACATCTGACACGACATTAGAGTATTGCAAATATACACTGTTGTATGATGTATTGACCATCTTCATTTCTAATAAAGTAACTATTCATTTTCGTTTAGTGGATTTTTATACTCAATTTTTAAAGGCAAATCAGTCATGGCGTAGTGCACAAATTGCTTTCCTAATTCAGTAAGTTCATACGATTCTGTTGTATCGAAAGCAGATGTCATAGGTTTTGTACCACTTCCTTTTGGGCGTCTTTGTGCTGGTGTCTTTGGGATGAAATTACCAAAGTAGTCTGTTTCTCTATGTTGTCTTACTATTCCACCAGTACTCAAATCTCTGAAAAGTAATTTGTACAAATCTGCATCAGCAGAATCTTCTCGTACGTTACTTTTTCCGATTTTAGTCCAAATTGCACCTCTAGTTATACCGTTGCTATTGTAAATCGCACCAATCACTTGAAAATGCAGGTCTGAATAATCATTTATCCAATCAATAAAAAGTTTTATGACATCGTCACTGCTTAAATCAGTAGCAGCAGCATTTGCCAAAATATTCCTTATAAGCTTTCTTTTTTCATCACTTTCAGCTCCAGACCATTCCCTAAATGTTTTCTTAACTAATGACTGGTATTCCTTGCTTTTCACTCGTTCCTTGATTTTTTTATCATGCATATCTAACCTAGCTAATATTTCAATCATTGTTACTTCCTTTTCTTTAATTTCATCTTGAATCATTTTTATCCAATATTCAAAAAATTTATTTACCTCCTCTTGCTCTTTTTCAGACCATGCACCAGCAACAGCTGAAAGCAGTCCTCCAGCAAATGGGATTGCACCTCCTGCAACTTGTAAAGCGCCTTTAGCAATTTTTTTGCCTTTGGTACTTTCTGGTAATTTATCAGGAATATTTTCTTCTGACATAGTATGCTTTATTTAGATGGTCAATATTTATCCCAATTGCTGGTATTCTCAACATCAACTCTTCTAATCTGTTAATTTGAGTCTAATTCTTTTGTAAATTTTTCAAATGCTTTATCTCTTTCTTCCTCTGTTTTAAATTTAACATCGTGTTGCCTCGCACTATCTGATGTATTTACTATAATCCAAAAAGGATATTCTGCGCCCTTATATTCTTTTGTTTTATATTTGATTATGTTTGCTTTGATAAGGGATACATTCCCAACTGTGATAAATTTCGACATAATTAATAGCTCCTTATTTTTTTAATAATTAATTTAGAAATATATTTTTTTATTTCTTTCCTCTCCAATATGAAGCCCCTCCACTCAGGAGATTTTTCCTGTGCCCGTCAACACTTCCCCCTGACATCGTTTAAAGATAAACATTTTCCACAACAAAAAAGACTCCAAAAGTCATTTACAACTCTTATAGTCTTTAACCCATCCGTTTTCCCCTAATTTATGAAATCCCGAAGGGATGAAATTTTTATAGCATTATAAATTTCACAACAACAAAACCCCGTAGGGGTGACATATTCTTTGAAACCACTTTATTATGTTTCACCCTTTTTCGAAGGAACCACTTCGTGGCAGGGGTTTTATATTTAAAATGAACATTTTTTTCTACAATAATAACATCCCTTCGTCTATAGAAAAGAAAGTCAAGTAAAAACAGTAATCCTGTAAAGAATTTTTTTACAAAAATTCAGTTTTTTGCTTTCGGTTTTGCTTCCTGCTTCAGTCAGTTACTAACAGCTTTTAGTTTTATTTATTAATTATGCTTAGGTTCTTGTACTTACTTTACCGATATTACTTTCGTTTTTTACTATGCGTCTATATGAGCTGTACCATTTGTCTGAGATTATTCAGACGGCGGTCGCTACGGTAAATTACAGTTATTAAATCTTGGGAGAGGGTTAAACGGGATTAAGTAACATCATAACCTTTTTGTTATGTTTAACAAAGGGATTTGAACTCTCATCTCCCAAACCGAAATACTTATTTGTCTATGTTTAAAGCTTTCCGACGAAGCGTATTTACTTATATCACCGGATTTTATTTATCTATTCTTTTTGTCTCTATGACTCCTTCTTTATTGTCATTACTATCTTCTTTTTGTTTCTTCTTTCTCCAGAGATACGGTTTATAACGCATTTCTCCTTTGATAATCCCTAAACTTAGTTTAGCTATATATCTGGCAATAGAATGCCGGGCATTATATTCTGTATTCCCTTTAGAAATTAGATAATCATAGTATTCCCGGAGAGGTCCTTTACCATTTATTACAACAGATGCCGCTGTTTTATAGGTTGATTTTAATACCCTGTTAAATCGCGGCGTTCTTCTACCATAAATACGTCCTCCACTTTCAGCACTGT
>JADHVR010000009.1 GCA_016783885.1 Bacteroidales bacterium | reverse complement strand
CCATACGAGGGCAAAGATACAGGGGGAAATGTTAGTACACAAGCCTGTATTCGCTCTACATTTTTACCAAAATGAAAAATCAAATCAATGATATCAAGGGATACAGGACTTCAATTATAAAATCGTGTCAAAGTCAAGACAAAGGCAAAAAAGAAAAATTCATAATATTATCAGAAACAAAAGGCATATTTTGAAATTGCTTATATTCTTGTGCGGTATGATTTTTTACAATTACAAATTGTAAATGTCTGTTTTTCATTTCAGTTACAAACTGAAATGTGCAAAGGAAGGAAAATTTTTTCCACGCGCTCATTGCGATTCCTTAGCGTTCCTATCGGTTTCATAAATTAAAAGTATATTAACCTGCGAATTTAAGGTAAGAAATAACCTGTTTCTTTTGATAATCCCGCACGTGTGGGATTATCGATTGAATTTTAGCATCTCGCTTCCTGCTAACAGAAAAGCACCTGTTACATACTCATGTGAATGTTCCTGTTTGACTTCCTCAGGCTCGCGACCGACAAGCTGTCCCCAACAAACCTTTCCCTGTTCATCCGTTATATTGCACAAACCTTTCCACGCTTTACTGACAACGGGGCTATATACCTTTGAGTCAAGCACACCATTGTTTATACCCCAGGCAATAGCATAAGTAAAGAAGCCGGTTCCGCTTGATTCAGGCATGGGGTAATCATCTTTGTCGCCTAAGTTCGCACGCCATAAGCCATCTTCGCCTTGCCGTTTTGCCAGCGATGCCGCCATAGTCCTAAGCAAATCTTCGTACTGTTTATAATATGGGTTGTCTTGGGGGAGATAGGTTAAAATACGCGGTAAACTTGCTATTACCCAACCATTGCCGCGCGACCAAAGCACCTTTTTGCCATTTTTGCTTTTTTCCTTGAACCGTGCTTCGCTATCCCGATAAAAGAGTCCTTCTTCCTTGTCATAAAGTTGGTCTGCCACCTCCCAAAAGACTCTGTTCATATAGGCAATATATTTATCATCTCCGGTTGCCAGGCTCATCATAACAAATGAAGGGGGACCGACGTAGAGCGCATCAATATAAAACCATCCACGCATATACGCAGGTTCAGTGAGTAACAACCTCGAATCCATATAATTTCTTGCACTAATTATCATGGTGCTGTCGTGCCTGATGAAGAATATCTCAAGATAAGTTTGTACACACGTTAGTCTGTTAGCGGGATATAACCACTCGTTGCCAACCTGCCAGTCATGCTTCTTTGCCCAGTTGATAGCCTGTTTCAGTAAATTACTATCTCCGGCAGCTTTATAAAACGCCATTACTCCGGTGTAATATGTAGCACGTTTCCAGTTACGATCGGGCAACCATCCTACGTGTTCTTGCTGATAGTCATTAACTTTATGCATGATGGTAACAATGTAATCCCTGTCGAATTCCTCATCTCCGGTTTGAGACATTGCAGCGGTTTGCAGGATTAGAAGAAATGAAACAAATGCAGCCTTTGCTGTAAGAAGTGATTTATTTATCAAGGTTTCTTTAATATTTATCAGTTCGACATAATTGTCGTCAATATTTTGTACCTGAACCATAACATCGATTTCTGTTTAGCTTTTTTAATATTTTAACCAACATCAGTGCGGCTTGATTCACTCTTACTACTTTAATTCCTTATTAATAATATTAAGAAATCTAGTGTTGGAAATATAATGGTCTGCGAGAAGTTTTCCGTTATATACTAAATTAAACACGCCATATATTGAAGGAGCGTTTTGCGCTTGCTTTGCATTTTTTAATTCAGTTACTTTTAATTTTAACTTTTTTTTCTTTACAATTTCGTCAAGCTCATTAATAAATCTGGCAACCCACGGACATTGATTTGAATAGATAATATTCAGTCCTTTATATTTGCTTAGTTGTTTTTCCCAATCCCTGAATTTTGGTAAAGGTCCTTTCTTTAAGGTTTTAAGCATTAATTCAAAGGAAGGTTTTGCCGAAGCTACGGACTCAAATCCATTTTTTATAAAAAGATCTTTGCCTGCCATGAACGGACCTTCACTTGTAACTATGGCAACACCATATTTTCCTTCTTTCTTTGCATCTTCAATGCATTCTTTGACAAGGAGTGAACCATATCCTTTTTCTTTATGCTTGTTTGGGGAAATCCATATACAGTGTATAAACATATATCCCATTGCGTCAACAGCTCTCCACACATACTCTCCCGGTATGTATTCAATAAAACCAATACATTTTTTCTCCAAATATAAAAGCTTCATTTTCAAACCTTCAGAAAAACGCTTTTTTATCCACTCACGTTTTATCTGATACCCTTCATTTTTTGGATTTAAAAAGCATTTAGGTGGATATTGAGAAATATTTTCCTGGTTTAAACTAATAACTTCGATTTTCATATTATAAATTTTGCCGGCTTAATATACAGACCCTGATTAAATCAGTTAACCCGCCATTCAAGAATACCGCCTGAAAAACCAGGTTCTAATTCAACTTCAATACGCAGTGATTTGGTTTTAACCCGGTCAAACTTAACCTTGTTGTACTTATCCTTTTCCAATCCGTAGCCGCTAACGTTTGAAACTTCTTTCCACTGACCGCCTTTTTTGTAAAGTAATTTCCATGATGCCGGGATATTACAACCTCCTCTATCGGTTGTATCATCGAACCAATAAACTTCTGCCGATTGGAACTTATGTGGTTTTTCAAAATCATACTGCACCCATTCAGTTGTTCCCTTGTGATTCCACCAGGTAAAACGTGGAATCGCCTGGTCATTGGAATTTTTTGGTTCAATACCATCGTTCAATGCTTTCTCGGTATCGCTCCGATAAGTGTGAGAGGCGCTCGCTTCGGCAGAAGAAGCAAAAGTCGGAAGGCTTAGAGGTCTGACAATTTTTTCTTCATAAGGCAGCCATACTATCATCTCACCCTGACCGCGGTGCGCCCAGGCATAATACGGGATCGCCATAAAATTCCGTTCTTTTTTCTCGACAGATTCACCATCTTCAGATTTATAAAGCCCAAAAGCTTTACCTGTTATTACAGTTATGCCATTCAGCAAATCATCCCGGCGTTCAGCAGTAAAAGCAGTGTTTTCCGGTACAAGCAGGTTAAGAACATGCCCGTCGTTATCTTTCCATTCAGCGCAGTAAACAATAGGTCCGCGCTCTAAAGCAAACCTGCCGGTATCGTCCTGAACTTTTTCATTAGCCAGTACTTTCCTGATTGGCATCGGCATACTCAACTCAATCACATCACCTTTTTGCCAGACACGATCAATCAGGGCATAGCCTTTATCCGGAACAAGGTCTGTTTCTTCGCCATTTACCTTTAGAGTAACTCTTTCTTCGCTTAAATTCAAAAACCGATACAGATCGCTTGGTACGGGCTGACCTTGTGACCAACCCGGAATACGCACATAAATAGCAAATTTTTCTGATTTTTCAGGTTCAATTGAAATTTTTACCTTGCCATCCCATGGATATCGGGTATCCTGTTTCAAATTCACGGTGTTATCTTTTATTTTTATAGAAGTGCTGCCGCTTATAAAAAGATTAACATAAATAATCCCGTTTTTTTGAGCATAAACATAACCGGGAAGCGAAGGTAAAAACCGGACGACATTTGTCGGGCAACAGGAGCAATCGAACCAGGGACTGCGTTTATGATTACCAAAAGATTTAAGCGGGTTAGGATAAAAAAACTCATTGCCGTCAAATGAAATACCGGAAAGAAAACCATTGTAAAGCGTTCGTTCCAGAACATCGATATATTTAGCATCGCCGTGAAGCAGAAACAGACGGTAGTTCCACATCATGTTAGCAATGGCGGCACAGGTTTCGTTATATGCTGATGCGTTGGGCAATTCATAATTATCGCCAAAAGCTTCTCCCTTGTGCAGGGCGCCGATACCGCCGGTGATGTACAGCTTTTTTGAAACAACATTATCCCATATTTTATCTATCGCTTTTACATATTCAGCATCACCGGTAAGTGCTGCTATATCCGCCATGCCCGAATACATGTAACCTGCACGTACAGCATGTCCAACTGCCTCGTCCTGCTCGAGCACAGGTTTATGATCCTGGGTATATTCGGCATTGCCGTAAGCGGTATAGAGGTCGCGACCGTGAGCATAGCCGCGTTCATCAAGAAAGAACTTAGCCAGATCCAAATATTTTTTATCTCCGGTTACGCAGTAAAGTTTTGCCAATCCAATCTCAATTTCCTGATGACCTGGTACATCATGTCTTTTGCCGGGACCAAATACACTGTCAATCAAATTGGCACTTTTAATTGCCACATCCAACAACGAACGCTTCCCTGTTGCCTGGTAATAAGCCACTGCCGCTTCGTACATGTGCCCCACATTATAGAGTTCATGACTGCTTAGCAGGTACGACCAGCGTGTATCACCCGCCCTTGGCGCCGGGTTATCGGGATCAATTGTACGGGCAGTATATAAATAACCGTCATCTTCCTGGGCGGCGGCAATCTTGGCGATCAGGTCGTCGAGATATTTTTCCAGTTCAGGATCGGGATGAATACTTAATGAATATGAAGCGCCTTCGATTACTTTAAAAACATCCGAATCATTATAACGAATACCAATAAAATCTCCTTCCATCAGTCCGCCGGCTTTGGCAAAATTGTCGATGCGACCGGTTTCCTCGCATTTTTTGAAATCATAAGGGATCGTTACTTTACGGTTCGTCTCTAACCGCGGCGACCAGAATTGATCAGTAAAACTAACATCGGTAAACTGAACCGGCTGAATAGGATAATCTTTTCGCGACTTTGTTCCGCATGAAACAAATAATAACATAATCAGGATGATTTGAATTACTCTTGTCATAATGTTTTTCTTTTTATAATTTTTTACAAATTTAAATAATTTATACAATCCTAAAAGAAAAGAAAAAGAAAAGAACTTCTTGATCACAATCCGACTAACCGTTAACTGATTTTATCTCACCGTTAACTGATTTATCACGGGCATATTAATTCCGGAGCTGTAGGCCCGGAGTGTAAATTCATGTTTCCTGGAGATTCCGACACTTGTAACTGGGGAACAAACGGAATATTGCCAAACGGGGGTTTTAATCAAAACGGTTATTACTGGACCGAGGAAACAACAGGAAATAATCCTTTCGACAGGAGAGGACTGGGTTCATCAGGACCATTTACGTTTAATCCTGGAGATGTACAGCAAATTGACCTTGCTTTTGTATGGGCAAGGGATTATGACGGAACTCCATGGTCGTCGGTCGAATTGCTGAAAGAATATTGCAGTTACATTAAGGATAAATTCGAAAATGATTATAATTTCTTTTCAGGTGTAAATTACAATTTGAAAAATGAAAACAACATCCGGTTGTTCCCAAATCCGGTTTATGATAAATTGACTGTTAAATTATCTCACAAAACAACAAACGGAACTTTTGCCATATTTAATGTCAGGGGCGAAAATGTTATTTCAGGAAAACTGGCAGGAGAAAATGAACTCCGGTTAAACATCAATAACCTGCAAAAAGGATTGTATATCATTAAAATCTTTGATGGGAAAAATAATTATGTGGCGAAATTTATAAAGAAATAATGTAACCGTTCACAGCTCTAATAGCTGATTAGAATTTAGATTTATTTAAAGTTTTTAATGCAGAAGTAAAGATTGCAACAAACTTATCCGATTCCTAAATTAAGAAATTCCGGCAAAGAGATTACATGAACGTTTTCTTTTAAAGGGTAAGTTCCGTTAACAGGTGCTATTATCCATGCTTCGTTTATTTGCAGGTCATCCAAAGCAGTATAAAAGCCTTTTGTAAAATATTAAGATTATTAAATTTATCCTTTTCCGATTATTATGTAATTTTGTATTAGACTTATTCCGTATTTCAGATGGATGAATTAAATATCACAGAACGTACCATTGATATAGAGAAGGTATTCAGAAGCAAGAATCCGGGAATTTCAAGGTTTATCCCCGGTTTTGTGTTTGGGTATTTGCGTAAAATTATTCATGAGAAAGATAACAATGTTCTTTTATACAAGTACAGGGAAATGATGGGCCTTGATTTTGTAAAAGCCTCTCTTGAAGATTTAGGAGTAATTGTAAAAAGTTCAGGCACAGATAACATCCCAAAAAAAGGAAGATATATTATTGCATCAAATCATCCCTTAGGAGGTCTTGACGGAATGGCATTGATGCATGTTGTCGGGCAGGTAAGAAGTGATATTGTTTTCCCCGTAAATGATATTCTTTTATTCCTCCCCAATCTGCGGGAACTTTTCATTCCCATCAACAAGCACGGCAGTAATACGGAAAATCTGCAGATCATTAATGAAACCTTTGAATCAGACAAGATGATATTGTATTTCCCGGCTGGTTTGGCGTCGAGGAAACAAAAGGGCAGGATCGAAGACCTGGAATGGAAAAAGACTTTTATTTCAAAGGCAAAGCAATACAAACGTGATATTATCCCTGTATATATCGACGGGAAAAACTCAAGATTTTTTTATAACCTGGCAAATCTGAGGAAAAATCTCAGGATAGGCGCTAATATTGAAATGCTTTACCTGCCTGATGAAATGTTTAAACAAAAAAACAAGACAATAAATATTACCTTTGGCAAATCAATTCCTTATCAGACTTTTAATAAGAGATATAATTATAAAATATGGGCGCAAAAGGTAAAAAAATATGTTTATGCAATGGGGGAAGGTTACACAGAGCCTTTTGACCCTGAGATGTTTTAAAGAAATAGATAATAGTTAATTATAAAAAGTGCCTAAAAGCAAAATCTAAAATATTATTATGGAAACCATCATTCCACCTGTTGACAGAGTATCACTCGACAAAGAACTGACTGACGAATTATTTGTCAGTGAAACGAATAACGGGAATAATAAAATCTATGTATTTTCACATGACCAGGCGCCAAACCTGATGCGTGAGTTGGGAAGATTGCGTGAGATCACTTTCAGAGATGCCGGCGGCGGAACCGGAAAAGCCGTTGATATCGACATGTATGATACGATGGAACGACCCTTTAAGCAATTGATCGTATGGAGTCCCGAAGATAAGGAGATTGTGGGTGGTTACAGGTTTATAGTAGGAAAAAATGTTGCTGATGATAAAAACGGGAATCCGGTAAGTCCAACTGCTAAGCTGTTTAAGTTTTCAGAGAAATTTAAAAAAGAATACTGGCCTGTTACTTTTGAATTAGGGAGGTCTTTTGTTCAGCCATTGTATCAGCCAACCGTAAACCTAAAAAAGGGTATGTATTCGCTTGATAATTTGTGGGATGGACTCGGCTCTATTACTCTTGATAATCCCGGCATCAGGTATTTCTTCGGTAAAATAACTATGTACCCGGATTATGATTCCTTTGCCCGCGATTTAATTTTGTATTTTATGCATAAATATTTCCCTGATAACGAAAATCTTGTAACGCCTTTTAATCCTATCAAAATACAAACAAGGGGGAAAATATTAAAAAGCATTTTTAATGGCGCCAATTATGATGAAGATTACAGGATCCTTGCTCAGAAAGTAAGAAGTCTTAAAGAAAATATCCCTCCCCTTGTAAATGCTTATATGAACCTTTCAGGCTCGATGAAGACCTTTGGCACAGCCCCGAATCCCGGATTTGGAGATGTGGAAGAAACTGCCATTATCATAACCATTGCCGATATTTACGATTATAAGAAAGACAGGCATTTAACGACATATAAGAAGTAAGATTGACCAGAGAAGGGAAAAGTTACAGCTTATTAAAAAGATGCAGATTAAAAGCGCAAAATTTATAATCAGCAATACGGATTACCGTAAATGCCCGGAGCCCGATATGCCGGAATATGCTTTTATCGGGCGGTCAAACGTAGGTAAGTCTTCGCTGATAAATATGCTTACGGGCAGGAAAAACCTTGCAAAAATATCGGGTACTCCGGGGAAAACACAATTGATAAATCATTTCTTAATCAATGAAAGCTGGTTCCTGGTTGATTTGCCGGGATATGGTTATGCCAAAATATCAAAAACCAGGCGTTCGGAATGGGAGAGGATGATCCATAATTATTTGATACACCGCCCCAATTTACTAACTACGTTTATCCTGATAGATTCGCGGCATGAGCCGCAAAAACCGGATTTGGAATTCATTTTTTGGTTCGGGAAAAAACAATTACCTTTTATACTGCTTTTTACCAAAACAGATAAAGTGCCAAAGAACAGGTTGACTGCAAATATCGAATCTTACAAAAAAATTTTAATTAAGGAGTGGGAAGAGTTGCCTCTCTCGGTTTTAACATCTGCTAAAACAGGAAGGGGAAAGGAAGACGTGTTGATGATCATTGAAGATATGAACGATCAGTTTTTAAAATGAAAAATAGATATTCTTTTTTCGCATTTTGTATTATAGGTATTGTCTTACTTTATTTTCGTATATCATATTTAGATTTTAAATCAGAAACTCCTTTAAAAGTAACAACCTGGGATGCACTGGGTTATTATATGTACTTACCATCGATTTTTATTTACCAGGATTTTACTGAATTGAAGTGGTTTTCTGATATTGATAACGAATATTCTGTTTCCGGAGGTTGTGTTTATCAAGCAAGAAAACATAAAAATGGAAATTATGTATTCAAATATTTAGGCGGGGTTGCAATTATGCAGAGTCCATTTTTTTTCGCAGGACACTTGATAGCTAAAAATACAAATTATAAAGAGGATGGATTTTCTCCACCATACCAATATGCAATAGCTTTCTGTGTTTTATTCTATTGTATATTAGCTATCTTTCTGCTTCGAAAAATATTACTTATTTATTTTGATGATGTCACTACTGCGATAACATTATTGTTATTAATTTTAGCAACCAATTTTATACAATATGTAGCGATTGACGGAGGACAGAGCCATGGCTTTATTTTTCCTTTATATGTTTTAGTGCTATATACTACTTTGAAATGGCATCAAAAACCAAGTTTAGTATGGGCTTCACTAACTGGTTTGATTATTGGACTTGCGACTATTAGCCGCCCAACAGAAGCCATCATGTTGTTTATTCCGTTGCTTTGGAATACACAAACCAAAGAACTGGCTAAAGCAAAATGGCGCTTGGCGAAAAGATATAAAAAGCATATAGCTTACGCTGTATTATTTAGCTTTATTGGAGTTTTACCCCAACTAATCTACTGGAAGATAGTAACAGGCTCTTTTGTATATGATGTAGGCAGTAAATGGGATTTTTTGACCCCACACTTGCGAGTACTTTTTGGTTGGGAGAAAGGATGGTTTATATATACGCCAATAACAATTTTCTTTGTTATCGGATTGTTTTTTATAAAAAAATTCCCATTCAAAAACTCCGTACTTACATTTTGTTTATTAAATATCTATATCATTATATCCTGGCATATTTGGAGATATGGAGGCAGTTATTCTTGCAGGGCTCTTGTGCAGAGCTATCCGGTTTTTGCTTTACCTTTCGCTGCTATAATACAGAAAATTAGTTTTAAAAAATGGCGTTTTATATTTTATATCTTAGGTATTTATTTATTATTTGTTAATCTGTTTCAGATAAGACAATACAATAAGACTATCTTACACTATGATCACATGAATAGAAGATATTATAGTAGAATATATTTAAATCCTAATCCTTCACCATTAGATATGAGCCTGCTTGATACAGATGAGCGACTTTATAATGAAAAAAAATATCACAAAGAGATTATAGTAGATATTGACAGCACTTTAAATATTCAAATCACACCTTATTCGTCAAATTTGTTAATTGAGACTAAAATTCGACAAGATTTATTAACAGACAAAAAGTTGGACAACTGGATCAAGGTTGAATCTGCAATACAAGTTAATCAAGGATTCAGTAGTAGTTATATAAATTCAGAATTACAGATTGGAGATACAATAAAACATAATAAAATCAGGTTATTCAGCCCGATTAGCCAAAATGGACAAACAAATGAGTATGCTTTTTATATGAAAATACCTGATTATTTTAAAGAAGGCTTTTTTAGATTGCATATTAGTTCATCTGGTAGTGAATTTGAGGGCATTGTCAAGAATATAAAAATTACTTATATAAATAAAAGGTTATCAAGAGATAGAGATTAGAACCTTGAACTTTTTTGGTTCTTACCCGATCCAAGGGGAATTATTATTCCGACAGTAGAGATTATTCCGCTAATATTTATTTCTTCCATTGCAGGATTTAGCAGCAAATTATATCGCAGGTCAAAATTGAGAGTTACTTTTTCCTTTATTCTGAAATAAAGCCCCCCGATGGCATGGTAACCGTAGGTAACTGAATAATGCGTTTTTTCCAACGACTTATTTTTATCGGCTTTGCCCAAAAATGACAACCCTCCCCCGGCATAAGGTTTTATTTTCGATTCAGGATTAGGCAATTCATAAATCATACTTATAAACAAAGGGATCATATAAAGATTGTGACGGTTTGAATTGTATTTGATTGAATTATACGAAAAGCCGGCAGATACATTCAATTTTAATCTTGACATGGTGAGGCAATCATATCCGAGGAAAACAGATGGAGCTACAATATAAAACTCTGTTGCCACAATATCAGTAAAATCATATACCCCCGCCCTGATATTGATATCTTGTGAAAATAAGGGTTTGATGCCTGTTATTAAAAATATCACAAATAATTTATATGTCAAAATCTTCGATAATTTCATTGAAAATACCAATTGTTTTTATATTGATCCTGTTTTTTTTTAGATAAAAAGATACTTTTACGAAATGATGATAATCACCGCCGTAACCACGATTTAATATACCTCCTGCACCCCCTGAAATTATATAAGTCAATCCATCTTTCGCAAGCCGGTTAAACATGTGTTCGTGACCGGCAAAAACAATTTTAATTTTTGGATGTTCTAAAAAAATTTCATGAAGTTCATCATTATTGTTTGGATGTGAATTTTGATGAAATCCTTGTGGGAAAATGGGTCGATGTAAAAAAATAAAAATATGGTTAACGATTGTTTCCAAAGAAACGGAATCAAGTTGATTGTTTAACCACCTAAGTTGATCATTAACTATGCTACCTTCTTCACCTTTAATTTCTGAATCAAGAAAGATAAAATAGCAATCATTAACACTATATGAATAATAAAAGTTGTTACCTGCAATATTCATTTGCTCACGTAATACCTCTTCGGATGCCGGATCATTACCCTCATGATTTCCTCTAACAAGGAAAACCGGCATTTTATCAGTCAACGGTTTAGAATATCGCCAGAAGTTCAGCCATTCAACTTCGTTACCTGCTCTCAGCATAATATCTCCACAACATACGGCAAGTTGCGGACAAGGTTCAAAACTGATCATGTGGGTAACAAGTTTACTGTACACACCATATCCCTGTTGTGTATCACCAAAAACTACAAAAGACCAGTCTTCATCACTTTGCCTTATTTCCTGTTTCGAGCAAAACTGAAATGATACAATTAAGCAGCAAAGGATAATAGCGATAAGAAATCTATGGATTGCACCCCGGATATTTATTGGTTTTATCATTACAGTCGTGTATGGGCTTTTTTTTCTATCCTACAAATATACAAAATTTCCGGGAGAACTCAATTTTATCAACCCTGTTTCAATTTATCCCAAACTTGATTAATAACTTTCGAAGCCACAGAATTCGGAGCATATTCTACCACCGATTTTCGGTTTACCATTGCTTCTGTAAACATTTCATCAAAAGGTATTTTCCCTATTAACGGAATATTCAGTTCTTTCAATTTTCTTTCCACTTCCAGGCATATTGTTTCGCTGATATCGTATTTATTGATTATTGCAAAAGCTGACATTTTAAATTTTTCAATTAACTCTATCAGCCTCAATATATCGTGCAGTCCTGGTTTTGTAGGCTCTATAACAAGCAATGCTTTGTCAATGCCGATTAAAGAAGAAATAACAGGGCAGCCGATGCCAGGAGGTCCGTCATTAATGATAAAATCAGCACTGGAGGCTTCAGCAATTTCTTTTGCCTTTTTCCTGATAGTAGTAACCAATTTACCGGAGTTTTCCTCACCCGGTCCCATTCTGGCATAAATTAACGGACCAAAACGGGATTCAGAAATAAACCATTTATTATTCTCAGGATGGAGCATAGTAATAGCGCTCACGGGGCAAATCCTTTCGCATAAGCGACATCCTTCGCAATGAAGGGGATTTATTTCCAGCCCGCCATCTTCATTATAAAAAATAGCATCAAAACGGCAAACATCATAACATTTACCGCAACAGTTGCATTTGTCCTGCTCAATGATGGCTTTAGCTCCGCTTTCAAAAGTAAACTCTTCGCTGATTTCCGGTTCAAATATCAGGAACATATCCGCAGCTTCCACGTCACAATCACTGAATACGGTGTTTTGCACCAAAGACGCTAAAGCCACTGTAATGCTGGTTTTCCCAGTTCCTCCTTTCCCGCTTAAAATGGTTATCTCAGTCATTTGTTATCGGATGTCATTAATACTTTTTACTTTGAACTTTTATCTTTTGTCTTATTATAGTCATTTTAGCTTATTAATGATTGTAATATAATACCTTTCATAGCCTTCAATAACATCTGACAATAATTGTCCTTCGGCATAGGATTCTGCTATCTTTTTATCAAAAGGTATTTCAGTAAGTAATTCAATATTTTCAGTTTTTAAATACTTATAAATATCGTTATCGCCAAGATTAGCTTTATTAATGACAACGCCAAATTGTTTTTTTAAATCATATATTAAATCAACCATAAGTTTAAGGTCGTGTAAACCGAAAGGAGTCGGTTCAGCCACCAGAATCACATAATCGCAATCACTTATTGTATTTACTACCGAGCAACTGGTACCGGGTGAAGCATCCAATATTGTTATTCCGTTAGTTTTTGCTTTTTCTTTTTTTAGTTTTCTGATTACCGGTGTTTGTAAAGGCAGCCCCACCTTCAGTCTTCCTTCGATGAGTCCGTTACCTTTAAGGATATCAATATGCCTGATGTTTCCTATATGAAATGGGATTTCTTTTATAGCATCGTATTGGCAGGCAACGAAACAAGCGCCACAAGAATGGCACAGGTCTGGTGATACTTTTATATATTGTGCCGGAGGAATTATCAATATTGCATTAAATTCGCAATACTCGGCACATTTACGGCAATATGTACATTTATCAGGGTCAATTTCAGGAATTATCTGAGTAACCTGCTTTTCTTCTTTTACCAAAGCATCCTGAAAAAACAAAACATCATTCGGCTCTTCCACATCGCAATCCATTAGGGTAACATTTTTATCCCAGTATTTTTCAATGGCAAGATACAGGTTAACTGCTACAGTTGTTTTTCCCGTACCTCCTTTTCCGCTGGCAATAGCAATTTTCATCGACATTCTCCTTTTCTCCCTCCTCTGATTATTATAATTTTGATTTTACGTTCATAATAATTTTTCCTTATATTATGTGGAGGCACTAAATAATTACCTTAATAGCTAATAATCAATCGTCAACCGCTTAGTGGTCGCAAAGATTGTCTCCTGCCTGGATTTTGTTGTCGAGATATTCGGTAACGAGTTCTTTTGGTGATTTGGAAGGAACACCGAAAATTACCTCTATTCCGAAAGAATTGAAAATAGATATTGCTCTTTGACCAATTCCACCGGCGATTAAATTTGTAACACCCAAATTCGAAAGCCATTGCGGCAAAACACCGGGTTCGTGCGGAGGTGGTTTAAGTGTGTTTTCTGAAATTATTTGATCATCTTCTGTTTCGAAGATTATAAAATGTTGTGCATGCCCGAAATGTGCACATAACAAATTGTTTTCAATTGGTATTGCTATTTTTTTTGTTTCCATTTGTTTTATTGTTGTTTATAAAAAGTTACATGTTACAGGTTGTAACTCACAACCCGCAACATGTAACGGATTTAAGAAATTAAGTATCATTTTGGGTTTCTTCATTGCTATGACCGAAACCATGTCTGTAACCCCTGCCTCCTCCAAAACCTCTTCCTCCTCCCATTCCTCTGCCATAACCATGTCTGTAAGCTCTACCCATACCCCTGCCCCTGTCAAAATCTGAAAAATCTTCTTCTTTGTTTGATTTTGCAGGTTTGCATTTTCCTAAACCTCTTCCGGTACGCGGGCCCTGCCCGTTTGGACCGGTTGCATTAAATCCTGGCATAATAACCTCCTTTTTTTAGTTAACTATTTTATTAATTATCTCCTGAATAGTCAGATTTCTATCATTCACTACTATCATCTGAATTGTTAAGCTTTCCATCATATCCTTTGCTTTTGGGCCAAACTCAGTGGCAACCACCCTGTTAATTCCTTTTTCAGCCAAAAACCCAACCACTTTCTGTCCAACACCGCTTTGTTGGTCTGCAAAAGAATTTTTCACGAATTCCGATTTTTGATTTTCAGAATCATAAAAACAGAAGTAGTTACACCTGGCGAACCTGGAGTCCACCTTGTCATTTAAGTTATTCCCTGAAGATGCTATTACAGTTTTCATACATATTATGTTTATTGTGATTATTAAGTTTAATTATATTAATAAAGCTTTTCTAATAATCTATTGTACTATTACATTTTCTGCATCGGGTCCTTTGCCTTAAAGGATGAACATCTATTTTCTGTTCATAATTACATACTTTACAAATAATTGTTCTTTCCTGTGCCGGTGATTTAAAATCCGAAATATAATCGTTCATGCTTCTGACATTCACATCCGACTTGCAAAACGGACAATTCATATTCATATCATGAGTATTAAATGCAATGTCGCAATTTGAGCAGTAATGCCAGTGGTCTTCGGTATATACATCACCTCCTCTGATCTCTATATTTTTACCTTCAACTAATGCCAAGGCTATTTTTTTTCTAGCTCTGTCGTATATTCGTGTCAGAGTAGGACGGGAAATATTCATTATGGCTGCAACTTTTACCTGGTTTAAGTTTTCGTAATCCAATAGTTTAATGGCTTCAAACTCATCCAGGAATATAATCGCCGATTCTTCGGTATCAAAACCGTAAGTTGAAAATCCCCGTATTTTTGGGGGTAAAAATATTCTCCGTCTCTTTCTTCTTCGAGGCATTATTTTGTAATTTTTTGCAAAAATAGTGAACATATGTTCATAAAGCAAGTTTTTTTAAGAAAATCTAATAAAATTTTTTTAAATGGAATTGTTTGCAGATAAATAGACTGATTTATTAATTAGTGTCTGTCTTTAAACTATTGAAGTTATAAAAAATCAAAAAAATAAATACCAAAATTCCCCATTGTAGGGGGGAAACAGGGGGGTTAAAATGAGCAATATATTTATTTTTTGATTTTTGCCGACTTTATGGACAGACACTAATTAATACCAATTAACTTAAATCTTGATTCTTGGTTCTTGACTCTTAATCTTTTACATCAACTCAGTTAAATAACAATCCTGACTTGTCGGCAAAATATATCAGAGTGTAGCATAATGCAAAAGAAATAACCGGAGCAATAATCCACATGACAAAGAATTTATTGACCGCTGTTTTCCTAAAGATATTTTTATACCCCAGCTTAGCAACTCCAATTCCTAAAATGGCTGCAACGTTCAACTGAACCAGCGATGACGGGATGCCCCTTGTTATAGAAGCAATTATTAATAAACTCGCTGTAATAAAAGCAATAATAATAGCCTCTATTTTACCGAATAAAACAATTTCTTTGCCGGTGTTCTTTACAATTTTATGACCGAAAATCGAGCTGCCTATTCCAAAATTTGGCGCTACGATAAGCGTTGCTAAAATCATTATTAAAACAAAGTTCTTATTAGTATAATCTAAGTTCAGTTCATTAATTGTCATTGTTGCAATAGGACCGGCAGCATTTGCAACATTATTTGCACCGACAGCAAAAGCCACATATAACGACATAATAACGATCAATACTTTTAAAATGGGATGGTCAGATACGTTTTTTGATAAAAAATACCCCCGCTTTCGGATTGGCTTATAAATGTATTTCCCAATAAATAAGCAAATAACAAATGAAACAACAGGCAAAATAAACCATGTGGGTATAATTTCTACAAATAGTTTATGTCTGTTCAATTCGTGGAAGTAAGTGGCAGCAGCCGTAACTGACATAACCGTTGCCTGGCTTGTTGACTGCGGAATTCCGAAAAGATTGGCTATTAACAGGGCAATAGCAACTGAAAAGAGAATAATTGAAACTATTGTAAAACTCATCATATCAGGGGCAAGTAACCCTTTTCCAATTGTAGTTGCCGTTCCCTTTCCGGCAATTATCGCACCTAAAAAAACCATTATTCCAAACAATCCCGGAATAGCACTTTTTCTTATTATATTTGATCCGTACGCAACGGAAAAAGATGGGGCAGTACCGCTACCTCCCATGTTAATAGCTAAAAACATGGCAATTATAAAAGGTATGAGCAGATGACTAAATAAAGGTGAAATCATAATATTTTCCTCTTATTTATATGTGCGAAAGATACATATTTTTTTTATAACAACAAAAAGTCAAAAAAATTAACATACTTTTTTGTATTTTTACCAAAACGAAAAATTTAGTATTATGTCAAAAGTTATTATTGAAAAGCTAAATGATGATCAGGTCAGTCAAAGAGGTATAAATAACTGGCCTGTCTGGGAAAAAGAAGTTTCACGTTTCGACTGGCAATACAGTGGCGATGAGGAATGTCTTATACTGGACGGCGAAGTTACGGTTGAAACACAGGAAGGAAATTATACTATTAAGAAAGGTGATTTTGTTACCTTTAAAGATGGGTTGAAATGTGTGTGGGATGTAAAGAAGCCCATTAAGAAACATTATAATTTTCCGTAATGCAAGGTGTAGTAATAAAATCAACAGGAAGCTGGATTACAGTACAGAGTGAGGATGAGAACATATATAATTGCAAGCTGAAAGGAAAATTCCGGATCAAAGGTATTAAAACCACCAATCCTGTTGCAGTTGGTGATAATGTGGTATTCGATTATTTCGAGGATGAAAAGATTGGCTCGGTAAAAGAGATTTTACCAAGATATAATTATATCATCCGCAAAGCAACCAAACTTTCAAAGGTCTCGCACATAATTGCCGCAAATATTGACCAGGCTTTTATTATTGTAACTCTTGCATATCCCAGGACATCCACAGGTTTTATCGACAGGTTTCTTGTTACTACAGAAGCCTATCACATTCCGGCAAGCATTGTTTTTAATAAAATAGATTTGTATGATGATAAACTTCAAAAAATACAAGATGAACTTGAGGAAATATACAAAAATGCCGGGTATAAGTGTTTGGTAGTATCTGCATTAAGAGGTGATAATCTTGATGAGTTGAAGAGCTCATTAATAAACAAAAGAACATTATTATCAGGGCATTCGGGCGTAGGAAAATCTGCATTAATCAATGCTATTGAACCCCGAATAAATTTGAAAACCAAAGAACTTTCAGGATATCATAAAGTAGGATTGCATACAACTACCTTTGCTGAAATGCACAGGCTTTCATTTGGTGGCTATATAATTGATACACCCGGAATAAAAGAATTCGGACTTATCGATTTCAGCCGTAAAGAAATAGCAGAGCGATTCCCTGAAATGAGGAAATATATGCACGAATGCAGGTTCAGTAATTGCACTCATATTCACGAACCAGGATGTGCGGTGATAAAAAAGATTGAACAGGGTGAGATCAGTTTGTCAAGATATAAAAACTACCTTAGCATATTAAATGACGATTACTGGAAGCAAGCAGAAAATGATTACAGGTTAAAATGAAAAAATAAGTTCATCAATTATTCAGGTAATTTTTGTATTTTTACCTTCTTTAGTTAACCTTGATATCAATAGTCATAAAAAAACAGGAGGAAAAAAGATGAAAAAAATTAAAGTAATCCCTTTGTTTATTTCCCTGGCATTTATTGTATCCCCATTACTCTATGCTGCGCCTGTTACTATTGAAACTGCAAAACAGGTAGCAATGAACTTGTTTCTGGAACGATATGACGGAAATGTGGAAAACATGGTAATCTTTGAAACATTTACTGAAAAAGAAAATTCAGAGAACATTTACTACATCTTTAATTTTAACCAGCCGGCAGGTGGATTTGTAATAGTATCTGCTGATGATGTTACTTTTCCGATATTAGGTTATTGTTTTGATCAAAATTATGGGCTGCAAAACCATCCGCCCCAGTTTGATGATATGCTTGAAAGTTTCAGGAAACAAATAATTTATGCGAAGGAAAATCAAATTTTAGCTGCAAAAAAGATACAAGCCGAATGGGATCGGTTAAAAGTTAAAACAGCTAATTTCGAAAAAGGTAAAGATAATGGTGAAGTAGGACCTCTTTTGGCAACAACCTGGAATCAGAACTGGCCATATAATGAATTATGCCCTGCTGATGCCGGTGGCCCCGGAGGCCATGCTTATGCCGGATGTGTGGCAACGGCAATGGCACAGGTTATGAAATACTGGAGTAATCCGGTACAGGGAACGGGGTCGCATGGTTATACTCATTATAATTATGGTTATCTTTTTGCTGATTTTGAAGCTACAACTTACGATTGGGCAAATATGCCACATTCTATTTCCAGCAGTAATATTCCTGTTGCTACCTTGCTTTATCATTGTGGTGTAGCAGTTGAGATGAATTATGGCCCTTCCGGTTCCGGTGCTAATCTTGACGGATATCATGGAGCATGTAATGCCTTTAAGAATTATTTTAATTATGATTTGAGTGCATATCACGACAATAAATATCAATACGAGGATTCCACCTGGCATAATATGATCCGGAACGAGCTGGATAATGGGCGTCCGATGGTTTATGCCGGTTGGGATGGCTGGAGCGGTCATGCATTTAATTTGGATGGCTATGAAGTTGTAGGGGATTTATATCATTATCACTTCAATTGGGGATGGAGTGGTTCATACAATGGATATTACTATTTAGATGACCTGACTCCGGGTTATCATAATTTTACATCAGGACAGGAAGCTATTTTTAATTTATACCCCTATGCTGCAAATTTAATTTCCTGTTATCCTCAAAATTCAAATTATTGGACTGGCACAACCAACCTTACTGCCAAAACAGAAACCAGTTTGGTTTTTGGTACCGATCCTGAAGATGGCTGGATGTCGTTTGATATTTCCGCAATTCCTGACGGTTCGGTAATTTATGCTGTTAGTTTTAACGGTTATGTTTATGAAAGGTATAAGCCTAACTGGTCAATCACTCCGGTAACCAGCGACCCTGTAACATCAGGTGCTGGTGTATTACACGCCGACATTGTTGCAGAACAATCTTCAGGTTATTATTTTCACCAGGATGAAAGCATAGTCAATTACCCGGTCGATTGGAGGACCTATATGCTGGAAGGCGATGTTTGTGCTGATTTACAATCATCTTTACCATCTGATAAATTTACAGTGGGCATTGCAAACGATTATTCGAGCTATACACGATACATAAGGTTTCATGGGTGGAATGAAGCTAATCCTCCCTATCTGAATATTTATTATACTGCTTTTGGAAATATTGAAGGATATGTTACGGAGTATGGCACAAAAGCACCAATTGAGAATGTTTTTGTAACTATCAGAAATTTTACTGACACTACAGATGCAAGCGGTTATTATTTTTTCGAGAATGTACCAATTGGCACTTATGATGTTTTTGCAGATGCAAATAATAATTCTAACAGTAACGGAAATCCATATTTTGATCACACTGAATCAAATGTAAGTATTCCGGATGGCATTACAACTCAATTGGATATTGGATTAAAATGGGCTGAAATTGAGCTGACACCCGCTTCTATAAATGTAATGGTCGATCCTGACGAAGTCGTACAAGAAGATTTCACAATTATAAATGATGGGACTGGCGAACTGGATTATTATTGCCATGTTTCCGCACCCCGGGGAGATATTCTGGTAGATATTGATATTGAAACTGCATCAGGTGACATGACCCTATATGGTTGTGAATATGACGGTACGCACATCTGGGCTACAGGTCCGGTTGCCAGTGGAGGTGATCATCAGCTTTATAAATTCGATAAAAACGGTAATTTGCTGGATTCTTACTCACAGGGAACAACCTCTTCATGGGGTATGAAAAAAATGACCTTCGACGGAACCTACCTTTACAGCACCGACCCTAACGGATTTTACAGGATCAATCCTGATGACGGAAATATTGAAACATTATTTACTGATTTTCCCGATGGACTTTACGGAGGTTATGGCCTGGCATGGGTTCCCTCACTTGGATTTGTTGCAAGCTGGCAGGATGAAGACTTTTTCGTTTTCGATACAACAGGCACATTGCTCGGCAGGCTCTATAATCCGGGTATTCATTGTATGGATATAACCTGGGATACATTTAATAATTGCCTTTGGTTAGCTTATTCAATCGGAAGTAAATACCACCAGTATGATATCATAACAGAAAACTTAATGGGTTTAACTTATTCAATTCCTTTGTTAGATGGATTATCAAATCAGTCAGCCTTGGCAGCTTGTTTTGCTACTGATCTTGTTGACGGAAAAGTTACCCTGTGTGGCATGGTAAATGGAAATCCTGTGAATCGGTTCTTTGCCCTGGAACTCGAGACCTGGCTTCAGATTGAAAATAATAAATATGGAACTGTTCCCGGTTCGGCTAAAGGCTCATTGGATGTAACTTTACAAATGGAAGCCTCAGACATGACTGTCCAATCTAAAACAGCAGATATAGTAATTTCACACAATGCCGGTGAAAACGACACACTGCCTGTTACCATTACAAATAATTATACTCATGGAAGTTTAAGCGGATATGTAACAGAGTACAGTACCGGTAATCCAATCCAAAATGCAACAGTTACCATTAATACTCAATCCGACATAACGGATATCAATGGGTATTATTCAATTTCTAATATTCCCGTTGGTGAATATGAAGCTATTACATCCTCTCCCGATTATATTGATGACACAACATATAATGTGCCTGTTACCGGACTTCCGCATCAGTTAGACATTGAATTAAAATGGACGGAAATAGATGTTAATCCGGTTTCGTACAACATCAACCTAAGTCCTGACAATACACTGGTAACTTCTATGAATATTTCTAATACCGGCACTGGTGATCTTCTGTATGATTGTGAGATTGTGTTTCAGGATAAATCCAAATCACCTACCATTCTTGTTGTTGACAGAGATATGAGTTGCTGGAATAGCGGCCCTGATGATTATGCAGATGAATGGCCAAATTTCCAGAATGCCCTTAACACAAATGGATTCACATACACATACCATGAAGTTTATTATCCCTGGTGGGATGGCCCTGATCTGGCAACCATGCAGCAATACGATATTATTATCTGGTTTGCCGGTGAGCTTTATAGCAGTGATTGTATGACGACAAATGATGAATACAACCTGGCCGGCTATCTTGATGGTGGCGGAAATCTTTTACTTTCTTCTCAAGGATATTTAACTAAGTACGGCTGGGGCAATATAACATTTAATCCAGGCGAATTTCCTTATGATTATCTGGGATTAAGAACAGTATATACCAGCAATTGGGTTATCTGGTTTATGGGTACAATAGAAGGGGTACCCGGCTCCCTGGCTGAAGGCTACATCCTGGATCTTATGTATATTTATTACATGGTGCCCCTTGAACTTACTGAAATCATTGACCATGTGGGCATAGACCTGTTTAATGTTACAGATCCCTCACCCGAAGGAATATGTGCCAACCAATACGAGGGCAGCGGATTTAAATCTGTTTACACTTCTGCGTCGTTGGCGTCGATAGCTGATGACACCGAAAGGGCAAATTTACTGGCTGAAATTATTTCCTGGTTTGAAGGGCAATGGCTGTTTATTACCTCTAATGAATCAGGAACGGTGCCTGGTGAAATGAAAGGTTCGGTGGATGTCGGGCTTCTCTTTGACGCCACCGGATTAACAGAAGATACTTATGAAGCTGAAATAAATGTAAACAGCAACGATCCGGATTCTCTGATAGCAATTCCTGTTACACTTAATGTTGTAAGCGGTTCAAATGTTGATCTTAAAGTATTTTTAGAAGGACCGTTTAACGTGTCGGATATGAATGTTGATTTGAACAATGACGGACTATTGCCGTTATCCCAGCCTTATAATGTTTATCCGTGGTATTATACAGGCAATGAGGATGTAACTTCCATTCCGAACAGTGATATAGTTGATTGGGTCCTGGTTGAATACAGGGATGCTCCTGATGTCGCTTCTGCAACATCAGTAACCATGATTACACGTCAGGCAGCTTTTTTACTCAATAATGGCTCAATAGTAGGATTAGATGGTAGTTCATATCTTCAATTCTATAACTCAATAATTCAACAATTATTTGTTGTGGTATGGCACCGCAATCACCTGGGAATATTATCAGCAAACCCACTTATGGAAACAGATGGTACTTATAGTTATGATTTTACAACTGATTCAAGTAAGGTTTATGGCGGAGAAACCGGATACAACGAGATCGCATCAGGAATATGGGGAATGGTGGGAAGTGATGGTAATGCCGATGGAGATATAAATAATGCAGACAAAAATAATATTTGGACAATGCAGGCAGGTATGTCAGGTTACAAACCAGGGGACTATAATATGGATTGTAATGTTAATAATATTGATAAGAACGATGTTTGGGTTCCAAATATTGAAAAAGGCACTCAAGTACCGAACTAAAATATTATTTAAAAATAAACAATTTAAAAAATGATAGCCAAGCAACTTTTAACGACTTCAATAGTTCCGCTAAAGACAACCGAAACAGGCGCTGATGCCTTGTTTTTAATGGATGAAAATAAGATATCGGATTTGCCGGTGGTTGACAATGCAGAATACATCGGGTTGATTTCGGAAGGAAATATTTACAACATGAGTGATCCTGATTTGCCCATTGCCGACCAAAAATTATCCTTAAAAAATTGTTATGTTAACGAATACCAGCATGTTTTTGATGTGATCAAAACCATGTCGTCAATGAAACTTACGGTACTTCCTGTTCTTGATGAAAAAAGCCACTATATTGGCAGCATTACCGTAAACAACCTGCTTGAGTATTTTTCTGTAATAACAGCCGTTAATAATCCGGGCAGTATTGTTGTTTTGGAACTTAATCAAAATGATTACGTATTATCACAAATAGCTCAAATTGTTGAATCGCAGGATGCCAAGATATTGAACTTATATGTAACTTCCGATAAAGACTCCACAAAGATGGAGGTAACCATGAAAATTAACAAAATGGAAATACAATCCTTAATTCAAACATTTAACAGGTATAATTATATTATCAAAGCCACTTATACCGAAGACGAAAATATGTATGACGACCTGCGCGACAGGTATAACTCATTGATGAATTATCTGAATATCTAAGAATGAAATTTCTGCTGACTTTTTTTATTTTATTGCAAGGCACTTGTTTATTTTCAATTGGTTTTGGAAATTCAACTTCCTTTATTAATCCCGATACAATACAGGAGCCGGAAAAAGTAATTATCAGGAAAATCACTTTCAAAGGGAAAAAGATCACTAAGGATAGGATTATTCAGCGTGAACTGTTGTTTAAAGAAAATGATACTATCCCTGTAAAAGAATTAAGTTACATCTTGCAGCAAAGCAGGAAAAACCTTGTTAACACTTCATTATTCAATTTTGTAATATTAGATTCCATCCCTGTTGAGGGTACATCTGACGAGATAGACGTAAGCTTTAAATTTATTGAAAGATGGTATATATGGCCTGTGCCCATCTTTGAATTGGCTGACCGTAATTTTAATGCCTGGTTAAAAAAAATGGACTGGAGCCGATTAAACTATGGTGTTTATCTTACATGGAATAATTTCAGGGGCAGGCGTGAGAAATTGATTGTTTACTCCCGTTTTGGCTATGACGAAAAATATGAGCTTTTTTATCAAATCCCCTATATAAACCGAAAACAAACCTGGGGTACAGGTATGGCTATTGGGTTATCGCAAAATCATGAAATGACATATAACTCGATAGATAATAAGGAGGTTTATTATAAAAGTGAAGGCATACATCCGAAAAAAGAGTTTTTTGCTTATGGCGAAGCATATCACAGGAAAGGAATTCATAATACTAACTGGTTTAAACTTGGATATACCAAACTTCAGTTAACCGATTCGGTTTTAATTTTAAATCCTGATTATTCATTTGGCAGCGATAACATTAATGAATTCTTTTCGTTTTATTACCAGTACAGAAGCGATTACCGCGATTATAAACAATATCCTTTAATTGGTCATTATTTCGATGTATCAACAGAAAAAAAAGGATTGGGAATTTTTAACAATCCTGAAGTGAACACCCTTTTTATTCAAACAAATATCAGAAAATATCTGAAAATTAAAGGAAGATTCTTTTATTCAAGCGGCTTTTCAACAAAAATTTCACTATTTGGGGATCAGCCCTACTATTACGAGAAAGGATTAGGGTATGGAAGAAATTTTTTAAGAGGTTATGAATATTATGTGATTGACGCTCAGCATTACGGAATTCTAAAAAATAATCTGCTATTTGAACTGATACCATTGAGAGATTTATCTTTCAATTTTATTAAAACCGAAAAATTCAGCAAATTGTATTACGCTTTTTATATTAATTTATTTACCGATATTGGTTATGCTGTTGACAACTATCATACTGCTACGAATCCTCTTGCAAACGAACTCCTTGTAGGCTATGGCATTGGTATTGACTTTGTAACCTATTACGATTTTGTTATCAGGTTTGAATACTCTTTAAACATACAAGGTGATGCCGGATTTTTTATCCATTTTATGCCGCCGTTATAAAAAATAATCTTATGATCAAGTTTGAAGAAGCATTGAAAATTGTTGAAAATTCCGCTTTTATATTAGATAATGAAAGGGTTGATTTTAAAGAGTCATTGAACAGGGTGCTTGCAGAAGATATTAAATCGGATATTGAAATGCCTCCTTTCGATAAATCGGCTGTTGATGGGTATGCATGTAAAAAGGAAGACCTGTTCAACGAACTTGAAGTCATCGAGATCATCCCTGCCGGAAAAGTGCCTGAAAAGGATATTGCCAAAAATCAGTGTTCGAAGATCATGACCGGCGCTCCCATGCCCAAAGGCACTGATACCGTTGTCATGGTAGAAGATGTTGAAGAAACGGGAGAAAATAAAATCAGGTATTTAAAAAGTAAAGTCAAAAATAACATCTGTTACAGGGGAGAAGATATAAAAGAAGATGAAATTGTCCTTAAAAAGGGAACATTGATAAAACCACAGCACATAGCCGTGTTAGCCACCACAGGAAGTGTAAATCCAATGGTTTACAGGCAGGCGAAAGTTGCAGTTTTTTCTACCGGTGATGAACTCGTAGAGCCTGATAAAAAACCATCTGTTTCCCGGATCAGGAATAGCAATGCATACCAACTGCTTGCTATGGTCAAAAATGCAGGTGCCATTCCCGAATATACCGGCATTGCTTCAGATACGGAAGAATCCACCCGGGAAATGATAACAAAAGCTTTTAAAAGAAATGACATAGTTATATTATCAGGTGGTGTGTCAATGGGTGATTTTGACTACGTACCGCAAATATTGGAAGAGCTTGGTGTGGAACTGAAATTTAAAAGCATTGCTGTTCAGCCTGGCAGACCAACGGTTTTTGGTATCAGAGAAAAACAATTTATTTTCGGTTTACCGGGAAACCCGGTTTCTTCTTTTGTTCAGTTCGAGCTGTTGGTGAAACCTTTTATTTATAGATTATCCGGGTTTAATTATATCCCTGTACGAATCAATTTACCAATGGGTAAGGATTATATCAGGAAAAAATCGACCAGTTTATCGTGGCTGCCTGTTCGAATTTATGACAACGGGGAAGTTTATCCAATTGAATATCATGGTTCAGCACATATAAATGCTTTGACTTCAGCAAATGGTTTAATTTCAGTCCCAATTGGGCAAACAATATTAAAAAAAGGAGATTTAGTGAATGTACGACAGATTTAAATGTGAATTGATTAGCTTTTAAAGAGTTTGCAGCACCTTAGTTAGATGCTATTATTCTTTGTGCTTTTTTTCTGTTGACTTTACGCAATTTTAATTTCCCCATCTCTAACTTGTCGCATAAAATCCCTTTGTTGCTCCAAAGTCATACCAGTCATTTTAGCCGCTAACTTTTCTTTGATAGCTCTGAAAAATGCAACTGTGTCAAACGATTTTTCTTTCTTAGGTTTCATATATTAAAAATTCTAATGGTGATCTAATGTCAATAAGTGGGTAACCCAATTTTAAATTGATTGAGTTAAATAGTTTGATTTTGCTAAAGTTTACAATATGTCTGAAGTTCCAACTTACCAAACAGTCAAGTCGGTTTACGGAAGCAATTGCAATATGATAAGCATCATTTATACTTGCTTGTCCTAACACCTTTTCATTCACATAAGTTTCTGCAAGTTTTTTTGAATCGTCATTTAGGTCAAGATATTTTAAACAGTCATTCGGAATTAGTTTTTTAATGTCACGAATGTGTTTGGGAGCTAAACTTAATTCCGTTTCGTTAACTTCGGAAAAATATATGTCAAAATCTTTTGCCTGTATTCGATCAAATAGTTGTTTAGTCGATTCTTTAAACTCTTCGTCAAAGTAACCGCCAATTACAGAATTGTCAATATAAATTCGTTGTTTCATTATATTACAAAATTACAAAAATTATTAATATTGTTTTATAATAATAATTATTCTTGTTCGATATTTAATAATTTTGAAAGCTATAATAGAGATAGTGAAATATTATAAAACATAGAAAGAACTGGTTGATGAACGACAGATTTAAAAGAAAAATAAAAAATGTCAAAACTTACCCACACCGACAATAAAGGCAAAGCCAACATGGTTGATGTTGGAAATAAACCGGATCAGATCAGGATTGCCAAAGCTCAGGGTATAATAAGGCTAAACGGGGAAACTGTCAGGCTGATACGTGATAATGTGATGAAAAAAGGAGATGTACTCACAGTGGGTGAAATTGCTGGCATTCAGGTAGGGAAAAAAACAAGTGATCTGATCCCTTTATGCCATCCTTTGCAAATCACAAAAATTGATGTCAAAGCAGAACTTCTTGATGATGGAGTTATAGTGAGAAGTGAAGCAAGATGTGTTGGAAAAACCGGTATTGAAATGGAAGCCTTAACTGCGGTAAATGTTGCATTGCTTACTGTTTATGATATGTGTAAAGTGGTGGATAAGAAAATGGTTATCGGGGAAATAAAATTGATAGAAAAGACAAAAATAAAAAGCAAAACTTGAAAAAATATATTCAATGTCAGAAAATTTCAAAATCCTATCGGTTAATCTTTCAGATAACCGAGGTCGGAAACATGCTGTTGAGCAAATTATAATCAACAAAGAAGGAATAGAAGGTGATGTTCATGCCGGAACAGTTCGTCCGGTGAGCCTGTTAGGAAGCGATCATATTGATTTGTTTAGGAAACTGACCGGCAGCCGTGAATATAAATATGGTGAGTTTGCAGAAAACATAACCGTTGAGGGCATGGGAGAACTTAAAGTGAAGATATTCGACAGATTTATTTCCGGGGATATTGAACTGGAAGTAGTAAAAACAGGAAAGCCATTTCATGATAAATTCAGGGAAGCGGGTAACTGCCTAATGCCAAAAGAAGGTGTCCTTTGCAGGGTTTTCAAAAACGGAACACTAAAAGCCGGTGATACGATTACTCATGTTCAGAAAATTTATAAAGTGAATGTTATCACATTAAGCGACAGGGCGAGCCATGGAGTATATGAAGATAAAAGCGGGCAAAGGATTGCAGAATTAACCGAAGCCTTTTTTACAAAGAAAAGCGAACGCTTCGATATAGAACACACCATTATACCCGATGACCCACAGGCTTTGGAAGCCTTGTTGCTGAAGGCGAGGGAAAAAAAGTCGGATGTCGTTTTTACAACGGGAGGTACTGGAATTGGCCCGAGAGATTTTACTCCGGAAGTGGTAATGGCATTAATGGAAAAAGAAATACCCGGTATTATGGAAATGATTCGTTTAAAATACGGAATGGAGAAACCAAATGCCTTGCTGAGTAGGGGAGTTGCAGGAGTTATGGGCGAAACACTAATTTATGCCCTGCCCGGAAGTGTGAAAGCTGTTAACGAATATATGACCGAGATACTGAAAACCCTGATGCATTTGTTTTATATGTTGCATGGGATAGATGTGCACTAAATTGGATTGGTGATTTGTGAATAAACAATAGACAATAACCAAAGACTTTCTCTCGCTCCTCACACGATTTATAAACACTCTTTTCTTAATAAGTTTTATAATTAATTTTTGATTTCTTTCGTTTGCACTTTAACTTTGCATTTTAAAATGAAAAATAAGTTATGTTCGCAAAAATACCTTCCTTTCTGAAAAATAGATATGTAATTGCTATCCTGGCATTTATAGTCTGGATGATGTTTTTCGACAGGAATAATTTTATAAATCAATTCAGGCTTGTTTCTACATTAAAAGGATTAAACAAACAAAAGCAATACTATCTTAAGGAAATTAATAACGACAGCATTGCCCTTCACCGTTTAAAGACCGATACTGACAGCCTCGAAAAATTTGCCCGTGAAAAATACCTGATGAAGCGCGATGATGAGGATATATTTTTGATTGTTGATGAAAAGGATTAATTTTTCTATCCATTTTTTAATCTCTCTTCTCTATTATTCATTTATTAATGGTTTGTATTTTAATAGTTTTGAATATTTTTGCAGGTTCTAAATTAAAATAAAAAATGACAGTTACAAAAAAACAAATACTGGATGCACTGAAACATGTGGATGACCCGGATCTGAAGAAAGACCTGGTAACATTGAATATGATCGGGAATGTTAAAACAGAAGGGAATAAAGTCAGTTTCGATTTGATTCTGACTACCCCGGCTTGTCCGCTGAAGAATAAGATGAAACAGGATAGTATTGATGCTGTTCACAAGTATGTGGATAAAAATCTTGAAGTAGAAGTGAATTTTGAATCTTCTGTTACAACGAGAAGAAAGGATACGGAATTAATGCTCAAGGGAGTAAAAAATATTATTGCCGTAGCATCAGGGAAAGGCGGTGTGGGTAAATCAACCGTGGCAGCTAACCTGGCAGTATCACTTGCAAAAACCGGAGCAAAGGTCGGATTGCTGGATGCTGATATTTATGGGCCTTCCGTTCCGTTAATGTTCAATCTGGAAAATGCACACCCCACGGGTAAAGAAGTAGATGGGAAAACCAAAATAATCCCTATTGAAAAGTACGGCATAAAGGTGCTTTCCATCGGGTTCTTCGTTGATTCTTCACAAGCATTGATATGGAGGGGTCCCATGGCAACCAACGCTTTGAACCAATTAATAAACGATACGGAATGGGGCGAACTGGATTACTTTATCGTGGATTTGCCCCCGGGAACCGGCGACATTCATTTAACCCTTGTTCAAACCTTGCCCGTTACAGGAGCAGTGATAGTGAGCACTCCTCAGGAAGTTGCACTGACTGATGCCCGAAAAGCTTTCAGCATGTTTGCACAAAAGGAAATAAATGTACCTATTCTTGGTTTGGTTGAAAACATGTCGTGGTTTACTCCGGCTGAATTGCCTGACAATAAGTATTATATTTTTGGGAAAGAAGGCGGTAGAAAATTAGCTGAAGATGCCAATATTGTATTATTAGGACAAATTCCCCTGATACAAAGCATCCGTGAGTCGGGTGATGAAGGAAGCCCGGTTGCATTGGAAGACGACACTCCCATTGCTAAAGCCTTCCTTGAACTGGCGAAGAGCGTGGCACAGCAGGTTGCTATCCGGAATGCAAACTTTGAACCATCAAAAATCGTAGAAATAACAAAGAAATAATAAAATGACTGACAAAAAAAGAACAGAACTAAGCAGCAAAGTTCAAAATGTAATTGAACAGATAAGACCCTATTTACAACAGGATGGAGGAGATATCCAATTCGTTGAAATTACCGATGATAATATCGTAAATGTTAAACTATTGGGAGCCTGCGGTTCATGCCCATACAGCATGATGACATTAAAGGGTGGTGTAGAATCGGCAATGATAAAAGCTATCCCCGAAATCAAGGCGGTTGAAGCGGTGAGCTTATAATACTACAAATTATTGCTTGCAATTTTAGTTGTATTATTGTATTTTTGCAATGAATCCAGAAAATGAAAGAAAGTGCAAGATATGTTAAAATTTTAGAATGGTCGAATGAAGATCAATGCTTCGTTGGTAGTTGTCCGGGATTATTTTATGGTGGTTGTCATGGGAATAACGAAAAAGAAGTTTTTGCAGAGCTTTGTAATATTGTTGATGAAATGATTGAACTCTATAAAAAAGAAGGCAAAGAATTACCTGCACCGACTTCAAATACCGATTATGCAAATAAAATGTTGAGTGTAGCTTGAAAAGACAGCCCTTAGCTAATAATTACGCCAAATACTTCGCCACTATCGGCATTCTTCTTCCCATTCCGAATGCTTTAGGAGATACACGCAAAATTGGTGGCGTCTGATGACGTTTGTATTCGCTGGTATTGACGAGCTTCAGAGTTTTTCTCACAACGGCTTCATCAAATCCCATTTCTGTCAGTTCGTTTGGTCCCCGTCGTAATTCGATATATTGATAAAGTATTTTATCTAAGATATCATAGTTAGGCAGCGAATCCGAATCTTTCTGGTCGGGACGGAGTTCGGCTGACGGAGGTTTTGTAATAGTGTTTTTCGGAATGATCTCTTTTTCGCGATTGATATACCTTGCCAGGTCAAAGACTTCGGTTTTGTAAACATCGCCTAAAACCGAAAGTCCGCCGTTCATGTCACCGTAAAGCGTTCCGTAACCAACCGCAGCTTCGCTTTTGTTGGAAGTGTTCAGTAAAATATATCCGAATTTATTCGATAGCGCCATAAGTATCACACCCCTGACACGCGCCTGTATGTTCTCTTCTGCAATATTAAAAGGAAGGTCTTTGAAATAAGGCTTTAACGCAGATTCGAAACTTTTAAATGCTTCCTCAATGGCAATGACGTCGTACGGTATATTAAGGTTTTTAGTTAGACCCACAGCATCTTTGAGTGAATGGCCGGTTGAGAACCTGGAAGGCAGCATCACCGCCCTGATATTTTCACTTCCAAGCGCTTCGGCAGCCAGAACAATAGTTACTGCAGAATCAATCCCTCCGGAAAGACCTAAGATAGCCTTTTTGAATCCAAGTTTTTGAAAGTAATTTTTTATACCCATCACCAAAGCATCATGGATAAGGGCTATTTTTGAAGGTTTCTCTTTGATTACAGGAGAGGTAATTTCTTCAATTCTTTCAAGGTCGTACACCATGAAGTCTTCTTTAAAATAATCCAGTTCATCTGCAATTAAACCATTAGAGTTAATAATCATACAGCCGCCATCAAACAGCAGTTCGGTCTGAGCGCCGACATGGTTCACATAAATCAACGGAAGTTTGTACTTTTTAACATTTTGCGACAAAATCTCTTTACGTTTCTCAGCCTGGTCGTAAGCAAAAGGTGATGCTGCAATGTTTATAATGATATCGGGATTTTGCTTAAAAAGTTCATCCATAGGATTACCCCTGTATAACAGGTCATCCCCTATGTTCCATAAGTCTTCGCAAATAGTAATGGCTAATCTTTGACCTTTATAATCTACGGTTTTAAAAATATTATTCGGTTCAAAATAGCGATATTCATCAAAAATATCATAATTAGGCAAAAGCGTTTTAAAATGTTTGGAAATCACCTTTCCTTCCGAAAGGAAAAAAGCCGTATTGTAAAGGTCCTTGCCTTTGACCTCCGGATTTTCAGACGGCGACCCGATTATTGCAGCTATACCGGTACATTCTTTGGCAATCCTTTCTATTGCTGCATTGCATTTATTAATAAAATCTTCAAATTCCAGGAAATCGCGCGGGGGATAGCCGCAGATGGCAAGCTCTGCAAATACTATCAAATCGGCTTTTTGCTCTTTTGCCTTGTGTATAGCATCAATTACTTTTTTTTCATTGTTTTCGAAATTACCAATGTGGTAGTTTATTTGAGCTAAAGCGATTCTCACGTCTTGTTAAATTTAAAGTATTTAATTATTAGTCATTAAGTCATTGGTCATTCAATAGTCATTGATAGTCATTCAGTAGTCATTCAATAGTCATTCAGTCGTCATTTAAAATTTGCATTTTTTTATTTTCAAAACATAACTCCAATATTCAATTCAAAGTAATACAAAAATCCTTTTTGTTTTATGTTAGGATCCGCTGTGTTTTCACCTTTCAGGACATTTGAAATACCGTGATTAAAAGTTAGTTCGGCAATAATTGAAGTTGATTCGTCAACAAAATATTCAATGCCGATACCTAATATAATAGATTCCTTCATAAAAACAATCTCATCCTTTATATCTTCTGTATCATAGGTGTTTTGCCCGTTATTGTATATAAATTCATCCTTTGATTTCGCTCTCAGGTTGAATGATGTTCCAAAACCAATTTCTCCGAAATATGCAAACTTCCCGAATTTATTGGTCCTCATCTTTAGTGTCAGAGGTATTTGGAGATATCTCAGGTTATACTTACGGTGCATTGTTCCGGTATCAGGAGGGATAGTATGAGGATATTCGAGTTTTCCGCTGTGATAATCCATATTGAACCCTGTTTTTACAAAATAATTTTCAGTTAAAGTAAAATCAGCGAGAAAGCCCCAGGAAAATCCTATAACTGATCCGTCAGATTTATAGGTTTTAGAATCGGGCGATATCCAGGCGATGTTTGGCGCTACTTTAAAACCGAACCGGAAGGGCTTTATCTGGGCAAAGCCTTGTATGCCATAAATCAATAGAATTATTGAAATAATTATTTTTTTTCTCATATATGTTAATTATTAAATTCATCAGCAAAAATAATGATTTAAGGATATTTTTTTATAATCCGGATTTATTTTTATTAAAGTAATTGTTCCATTGCTCTATTGCCCCATTGCCCGATTGTTGTAACTAATCAGTGTGCCAATGAAAAATCAGAAAATAAATAGTATTTGTATATATTCCTACCCCTACACCCCTTCCAGAAGGGGATAATTGGTATTTATTTTCTGATTTTTCAACAATATAACGAAATTAAATTCAATCACTGATTAGTTACCGATTGTTTAATTGTTTCCCAAAATTTCGGGATTCTATTATTCCACTGTTGCAAAAATACTTTATTTCCCCTTATTCCCCCTATTATTCGTCTGACCACTGCCGGTGCGTATGCCATGCGCGCAGTGGTCTGACGAATACCACGCATACATATTATTTCTTCCTCCTCAACCTTAGTCTTAATAAATAATTAATTTATTTTCCGATTTATGCTCTTAATATCTTGTAAGTTATTATTTTTGCTAAAAATTAATTTAATTAAATTAAAATTCTACAATCATGAAAAAGATCTTTTTAATTTCAATTATTATTTTTCTGTGCTCATATACATTTGCACAGCTTCCAATAAATTTCGGAATAAAGGGAGCATTCACAATGAGCAAATTAACAACAGATGTTAGCGATTATACGGAGGCTGCTAAAAACGGATTTCAGGCAGGTGTGTTCTTAAGGCTGGGTAAAAAATTGCACATTCAACCAGAGGCGTACTTTACATTAAAAAAAGGTGAATTAAAATATGATATTGCCGGAGGTTCTTCTCCTTCAATAGAACAAACTATCAAACTCAGCACTATTGACGTTCCTGTTTTATTAGGTTACAAAATTATTGACATTTCAAAGATCAATGTCAGACTTCAAGCCGGACCCGTTGCTTCATTTGTGGTAAATAAAAATTTTGACTTGTCTGTTAACGGAGTTGATCAGGAAACGGACGATGATTATAAAGATTCATTTAAAGATATGAACTGGGGTTTGCAATTAGGTGCAGGAGTCGATGTACTGATGCTTACAATTGACCTTCGTTACGAATTGGGTCTTAGCAATTTGTATGACAAACCTGATAATGCTTCTTCTGACGATGTAGGAGAATTTAAAAACAACGTATTCCTTATAAGTGTTGGGTGGAAGATTCTTTAATAAAAAATATTATTATGTAAAGAAATGTCAATTATTAAGTAATTGGCATTTTTTTTATATTTTAGTGAATAATTATAAAGTTAATCATTGTTATGTTTAACAGATATTTTTTAATTTTTATTCTTATTTCTGTATTATTCTTTTCGTGTAAAACCTCCACCAACAGGCTGGATGTCGATATTTCCGATATTAAAATAAAAAAAATCAAAATACAAAGATACGGACAGGCTCTTTTTACATTAGAAAAAAACAACCTTAAAGAAGAATTAAAACGCCTGCAACCTGAATTCAGGATTTTCCTTGACGGCGATCTTAACGACACCTTAAAGATATATGATTTTATCAGCGACACATTACTTATCAGTGTGAGCGAGGATTGCAATAAAGTTTATCCGAATCTTAACGAACTTGAATTAGAATTAACAAAGGCTCTAAAGCATTACAGGTACTATTATCCCAAAGGCATAATACCGGAAATCTATACTTATATCTCCGGTTTTGATTATGAATACCCTGTTCAATATTATGATAACAATTTATTAATTGCACTTGATATGTATCTTGGTGAGAATTATCCTAAATACAAAAACCTGGGATTACCGGCATACCGTATCAGGAAATTCAGAAAGGAATATATAGCAAGAGATTGTATGAATGAAATTGCAAGAAGCAAAATAAATTATAAAAGAACCGGAAGCACTTTGCTCGATTTAATGATGAATGAAGGGAAAATTCTCTGGTTTATTGATGCAATGATGCCTGATGTTGAGGATTCGCTTAAAATAGATTATACCGAAAAACAAATGAAATGGGCAGAAGATAATGAAGGGTATATCTGGGCATTTCTTATTGAAAACGAATTACTTTATTCAACCGAAAAACAGAAATTGCAAAAATTTATTCTTGACAGCCCGTTTACTTCATATTTTGGAAATGAATCTCCTCCCCGGCTTGGCTGGTGGATTGGCTGGCAGATAGTCAGAGAATACATGAACAATCATACTGGAATTTCATTGAATGAATTGATGAATGAATACGATGCACAAAAAATATTGAGCAAGTCGGGTTATAAGCCCGGAAGGTAACCGAATTATTTTTTTGTTTGAGTTGAAAAATTATCATGCTCGTAAAAACCTACGGAAGTACTTTAATAGGCATTGACGCCATCACCATAACCGTTGAGGTGTATATTGGCAGGGGTTCCAAGTTTCACCTTGTAGGATTGCCTGACAATGCAGTGAAGGAAAGCCAGCAGCGTATATGGGCAGCCCTGAACAGTACAGGTTATAAATGGCCCGGATTGAAGATCACTATAAATATGGCGCCTGCTGATTTAAAGAAGGAAGGCTCAGCTTATGACCTTACAATTGCCATTGGAATTCTTGCTGCTTCCGAACAGATTACAAGTGAAAATATCAGCGATTATCTTATCATGGGCGAACTTTCTTTAGATGGAAGTTTGCAGCCGGTTAAAGGCGCACTTCCTATTGCCATCGAAGCCCGAAAACAAGGTTTCAAAGGTTTTATTCTTCCGAAACAAAATGCCAGGGAAGCTGCAATTGTAAATGACTTTGATGTTTATGGCATGGAAAATATTAAAGAGGTGATCGATTTTTTTAGTGATGAATCATCCTTCGAACCGGTAATTGTTAATACAAGAGAAGAATTTTATTCCTGTCTGAATGAATACGAATTTGATTTTTCGGATGTCAAAGGGCAGGAAAACATAAAGCGCGCTCTGGAAATTGCTGCCGCAGGAGGTCATAACGCAATTCTGATCGGTCCTCCGGGCGCAGGTAAAACCATGCTGGCAAAACGGCTTCCATCCATTTTGCCACCGTTAAACCTTTACGAGGCTCTTGAAACGACAAAAATTCATTCGGTTGCAGGTAAACTATCAAAAGATACTTCTCTTGTGTCAGTACGCCCTTTCCGGTCTCCTCATCATACAATCAGCGATGCCGGATTAGTTGGCGGAGGCACTTTTCCTCAGCCGGGTGAAATTTCACTGGCTCATAACGGCGTCCTTTTCCTTGACGAATTACCTGAATTCAAAAGGACTGTCCTCGAAGTGATGCGCCAGCCAATGGAAGACAGGGTAGTAACCATTTCCAGGGCTAAACTGTCTGTTGAATACCCGACAAGCTTTATGCTAATAGCTGCAATGAATCCATGCCCGTGTGGCTATTATAACCATCCTGATAAAGATTGTTCATGCGCTCCTGGAATTGTTCAGCGGTATTTGAATAAAATTTCAGGGCCGCTATTAGACAGGGTTGATATTCATGTTGAAGTTGTGCCTGTTCCGTTCCGGGAGCTTTCTGATGATAGGGCAAGTGAAAAAAGTGAAATCATAAGGCAAAGGGTAGTTGCTGCCAGAAAAATTCAGGATGAAAGATATGATGGTTCAAAAGGAATATATTGCAATGCACAGATGACGAGCAGGCAGTTAAGGCAAATATGCAAATTAGATGAAGTTAGCCAGACTTTATTGAAAAATGCGATGGAAAAGCTGAGCCTTTCAGCCAGGGCTTACGACAGGATTTTAAAAGTAGCCCGTACCATTGCCGACCTAGACAGCAGCGAAGATATTAATTCAGAACATCTGGCAGAAGCCATTCAATACCGAAGTTTGGATAGGGAGAATTGGGGTGTGTGAGTAAGGCACAAGTCTCGCCAGTGCTCTTGCCATGGCTGGAAGACTTGCGCCAGTGGGGGCCAACCTATGGAAGACAGGGTAGTAACCATTTCCAGGGCTAAACTGTCTGTTGAATACCCGACAAGCTTTATGCTAATAGCTGCAATGAATCCTTGCCCGTGTGGCTATTATAACCATCCTGATAAAGATTGTTCATGCGCTCCGGGAATTGTTCAGCGGTATTTGAATAAAATTTCAGGGCCGCTATTAGACAGGATTGATATTCATGTTGAAGTTGTGCCTGTTCCGTTCCGGGAGCTTTCTGATGATAGGGCAAGTGAAAAAAGTGAAGTCATAAGGAAGAGGGTAGTTGCTGCCAGAAAAATTCAGGATGAAAGATATGATGGTTCAAAAGGGATATATTGCAATGCACAGATGACGAGCAGGCAGTTAAGGCAAATATGCAAATTAGATGAAGTTAGCCAGACTTTATTGAAAAATGCGATGGAAAAGCTGAGCCTTTCAGCCAGAGCTTACGACAGGATATTAAAAGTTGCCCGTACCATTGCCGACCTGGATAACGAAGCTGAAATAAAAACAGAACATCTCGCCGAAGCTATTCAATACCGTAGCCTCGACAGGGAGAATTGGGGAGTTTGATAATTTACGATTTGAAAAGACCTTCCGGAGTTTATAGTAATGGACTTGCAGGGCAGAATCCCGAAGGTTCAGGATGGAAGAGTCTGAGGGGAGGAAGAAATTGATTTATTGAAAGGCACAAGTCGGTCAAGCACAAAAGCCAGCACACAAGACTTGCGCCAGGTGGATGTTGGGCTTTTTACTGTTTATCCCAAAGCTCAACAAACTCATCCAGAGTCATTTCTAAATCTTCGCGTATTATCTTCCTTACTAAACCTTTGGCTAAATCTTTATTTGAGTGAATTGGTACGGTTGTAACTCTACCGTCAGGATGTTTTAATCTTGTGTGTGAGCCTTTTGTTCTAAGTTCAACAAAACCAATAGACGTTAGAAATTTTATAAACATTTTTCCTGAGAAAACTGGTAATACTGGCATAATATAAGGTTATTATTGAGCAGTTGCTATATTTTGTTGTATTTGCATTTCTCTAAAACCGATAAAACGATTTGTTCTTTTGTAATCATTTTGTTCTTCTTCAAGGCAAAGCTCAATAACTTCTCTAATATTATCCATTGCTTCGTCAATAGTTTCGCCATAAGAATGGCAACCCTTAAAACTTGGGCAACTTACAATGTATAAATTATCTTCGTCTTGCTCAATTAAAACAGGATAATGTTTGATATTTCTTTTTTCTACTTTCATATTTAATAATTTTAAAGTGCAGCTATATTTCTTAATTTAACAGATTTAACCATTGCATCTATTACGTAAATAATATGGTCTTTATCTTCTTTTGGCAAACCCATTATATCATTTATTCTGTTTAACATTGTTGGGTCTTTTAATGCCATATTTTAAAATAATATTTGGTATATAAAAAGTCTTTATTGACTTGTTTATGCAAAGATACTGCAAAAATATTATAAATAAAAATAAGATAATATTTGCAGTATAAATAATATTTTTCGACAAGTCAGGTCTCTTGCACACAGTCCTTCCGATAATTATCGGAATCGACCTGACATGTCTGCCCTACCTGCTCTTTCGGATTAGCCTTCGCTGTATTCCCACGCCTAAATCCGAAAAAGCGTTAGTCATTATTTTCATCAGCTTTTCCACGATAACTTCCGTTGATCATCGTAATAAAGTTTATCATTATCCAATAACCATTGAACTACCTTAATTATTTTATCCTCGTTAACACCTTTGACTTCTTTTGTAATTTCTTCAACGGTGCAGGATTTCGATTTTAATATGGGTTTAATATGTTTTAAAACTATATCGAATTCAAGTTCGCTTAATTCTATTTTATTCCGTTCGATACAAACATCGCATCTGCCGCAACGCTTTGTATTGGTTTCGCCAAAATATTCAAGAAGCTGCTGACTGCGGCATTTATTATTATTTGAAACATATTGTAAAACCGACCGGAGTCTTTTCTCAGATGCTTTTTTCCTGTCCCTGTAATTTTCGTCCGAAATATAAATGTCTTTTGAATCCTGGCGTTCAGCCAGAAATGTGATTTGTGGTTTCTGCTTACGTTTTACATAAGTTAAGATTTCATATTTCTCGAGTAATTGCAGATACTTTTCAACCTGCTCTTTATTTAATTCAATTCTTTTTGCAATTGCATTTTCATTTATTTTTACAAATTCTGTAAATAAACCGCTGTATGAGCGAAGCAGGACTTTTATGAATTTGTCATATTTTACGTTCTCAACCTGGAATTTATAAAGGTCTTCTTTTGTAGTTTTAAAGTGTATTCTCGAATCGGCATCTATTATCTCCTGTAATAAAATGTATCCTTCCTTTTCAAGGAATTTTAAAGAGTTGTAAACTGTTTGTTGCTTAAAATTATAATTACTGCTAAACTCAGATATTTCAAAATCAAAACTTACGTCTTTTCCGCTGCCTATAGCCAATTGATAAAAATTACCGAGAGCCTGGTAAATCAGCCTGATGGTTTTCAATTCGGGATATTGAGCTGTTAAATTATTTTTTGCGTCGATTATATCAGCATCTTCGTACAAAAGCACAGCATAAGACCTTTTTTCATCGCGCCCTGCTCTTCCTGCCTCCTGGAAATAAGCCTCAAGGCTGTCGGTGATATCCAGATGAACAACAAATCTAACGTTCGGTTTATCAATCCCCATCCCAAAAGCGTTGGTAGCCACCATTACCTGTGTTTTACCTTGCATCCAGGAATTCTGTCTGACTTCCCTGTTTTTATGATCAAGTCCGGCGTGATAATAATTAGCGGTAATTTTATTTTTTTGCAGGAATTCTGCAATTTCAACTGTTTTTTTTCTGCTTCTCATATACACTATGCCGCTTCCTTTCAGGTTGTTTACAACTTTGAGCAAACGATTGAGTTTGTTTTCCTCTTTCAAAACAACATAAGTAAGGTTCTTTCTCTCAAAACTCCTTTGAAATACATTTGGCGAAGAAAATGCTAATTTTTGCTGTATGTCCTGTACTACTTCAGGAGTAGCTGTAGCGGTAAGCGCCATCACAGGAACGTTTGGAAGATATTTCCGAAAATCTGAGATTTTAAGATAGGGTGGACGGAAATCATATCCCCATTGTGAAATGCAATGTGCTTCGTCAACAGTTAGAAGATTGACTTTCATTTTTTCAATGTTAAGCTTTATCAGGTCGGTTTCAAGACGTTCGGGCGATAAATACAAAAACTTAACATTATTATAAGTACAGTTGTTAACAGCTACTTCTATTTCATTTGGATGCATGCCCGAATATATGGCAACTGCCTTAATGCCTTTTTTTTTCAGATTTTCAACCTGGTCTTTCATTAAAGCTATGAGCGGAGTAACAACGATGTTTAACCCTTCCTTAGCTAAAGTGGGAATCTGGAAACAGATGGATTTGCCACCACCGGTAGGTAACAGCGCAAGTGTATCCTTTCCTTCCAATATTGAATTAATAATATCTTCCTGCATAGGACGGAAGGAAGAAAAACCCCAGTATTTTAAAAGTATTTGCCTGATATCCACTTTGAGATGCTCTTAATAAATTAATTTTGCCTTATATTTTGCAAAATTATCCTTGTTATCAAAAACTTCGAGTATAAAAATATTTTCACCTTTATTTAATAATTCATCAAATTTGTAGATCAGTAAGTCGTTTTTTTCATCATACTCCATAAGTATCCATTTGCCATTTAATGTTCCCCGGTAAGAATTAATTCCTGACAATTCATCAGTAATTTTTATTCTGATTGTATCCTGTTTTGCAATATTCTTATTATTTGAAATATTGAAAGGAATAATTTCAGGAGGTGTTGTATCTGTCAAAATACAATATTCCCCAAATTCTCTTATCCTTGTTTTAATGTATCCGTCTTCCCATTCACCGCCAACCGAAGTAAATTCATTATTGTTCTCAATCTTTGCAATCAAAGCCTTCTCTTGTAACTCTGCCGGTAATGTGTCGGTTTTAATCAATAAATTACACCATGTATGTAATGGAATATAATCATAGTGTAACTGATAAACTTTCGAGAATGAATTATTAAGACCCGGTAAAACCTTATAATCGAAATATAGAGTATCATAAATAGCTTTACCCGGAACTTCAAAAATTAAATCGTCGGTTTTAAAAGTATTATTTGTTGTATAACTGAACCATTTGCCTGTTTTTTCTTTTTGTTCAGTGTCACTAATTATTTTTTCAACAGGGATCGAGCTTTTAACATAAAATAAAAGTGTTGAAACATTGCCAGCCAGGTCTGAAATAAAATAAGTTACCTGGTGCACATTATTATCATTAAAATCAATAATGCCTCTGTTAATGGCTGTTTTGTATATACTCAAGTGGTTATTTGGCTGAATGAATGATTTTTGAACCATACGTTTTTTCAGTTTATACTCTTTGTAATCGATAAGGCTGTTTAAATACCTTGTTTCGGCAAACGAAAATATTTCTAAATCATGTGCATATATCAAGTTTGAATCAACCAATAATTCGATAGAGTAAACACCGTTTTTATTCTTGCCCTTGTTAAAAGGATCATAAGTATTAACACCAAAATAAACTTTACCTGAAACCAGTATGGTATCGTTATTTTGAAGCGCATAATACGAACCATTCCACTTTGTGAAAAACTCAGATGCTTTGTTTTTATGATTAATAAAAGCATAGGGAGATGCAGGATAAACTTTTAGCAGGTTTATTTTTGGCATTATTTTGTCTTTAACCTCAAATCCGAATAGTAAAGGATTAATAGGTTTTTGAGTAGCTTCATCACGAATTTCAAAATGCAAATGCGGTCCGCCCGATCTGCCGGTGTTACCTGCAAAAGCAATTATCTCACCTTTTTTTACTATAAGAAAATCCTTTTCCGGATACAGGTCTAAGGTATATGATTCATGTTTATATTGTTCGTTTGTTACATATTCATTAATAGAATTATTATACTTCTGCAGGTGGGCATATACCGAAATATAACCATTAGGATGGGTTATATATATGGCTTTTCCATAACCTCCCGGTGTGATTTTAATTCGTGAAACATAACCGTCGGCAATAGCATATACTTTAAATCCTTCTACTTCTTCCGTTTTAATATCTATTCCCGAATGAAAATGATCGGACCTCAATTCCCCAAATGTTCCTGATAGATTTAAAGGGGTATAAAGAGGAGAAATGAAATAATCCTGAGGATATTTTTCCTGTGCAAAAATATTTTGTGTAACCAAAATAAAAAAAAAGAGTTTTACTAAAGAATTATACATATAAAAGTGCCTTTGCTGTTTTAAATGCAATTATAATAAAATCTTTCTTTTAATTCGTTTTATTTTTTAAATAACATGATTCAATTAGATTATTTTATTTCAAACCTTTTATTGTTTATATTTGTCTATTAATAATGAAAGCTGTTCAATTTTTTACAATCTATACGTTATAATTAATTTATAAAGAAAGAAGAAAGTGGAAAAATTAGATATATCGGTATTATTTGTTGAAGACGAGTATCTTTTGCGGGCAATATATGAAAGAATCCTTAATAAGTTTGTCGCCAAGCTTTATATTGCTGAAAATGGCAAGGAAGGTCTGGAGCTTTATAAAAAGTATCATCCTGATTTAATCATAACCGACATAATGATGCCTGTTATGGATGGATTAGACATGATTGAACAAATAAGAAAGAAGGATAATAATGTCAGGTTGGTTATATTATCGGCTTATGGCGAAACCGAATATTTTATAGATGCCATAAAAATAGGTGTAAACAGTTTTCTTTTAAAGCCTGTTGAAACAAAAAAACTAATATCACACGTCGAAGAACTTGCAAAGGGTATATTGTTGGAACGGGAAGTTAAAGAGCAGGAACGGAAAAGAAAAAAAGCTGAAGAAAATCTTAGAAAGCTTAACGAAGAACTTGAAAAAAGGATAGAAGAACGCACAATAGATTTAAAAAGGGAAATAAAAGAACGGATACAGGCTGAAGACGAATTAAAAGAGCTGAATTTAACACTTGAAAACAGAGTTAAAGAAGAACTAATAAAACGCCATAAACAGCAGCGATTTCTGATTCAAAAATCTAAACTCGAATCAATAGGAGAATTGGCGGCAGGTATAGCGCATGAGATTAATCAGCCCCTTGGCGGAATTTCTATGGGATTGGACAATATACTGTTTAAACAATCGCTTAACAGTATTTCGGAAGAATATTTAACGACAAAAATTAATGCGCTTTTCGAAGATATTGACAGGATCAGGCAAATTATTAATCATGTCAGAGTGTTTTCCAGAGACCAGCAAGTTGCCGCTTCAGATGTTGTCGAAATAAATGAAATTATCCACAACGCTTTATCAATGGTCAGCAAGCAATATTATAACCATAATATAAAAATAGATTTAAACCTGGATAAAGAAAAATGTTATACGGTAGGAAATAAATACAGAATTGAACAAGCAGTTTTAAATTTACTTTCTAATGCTAAATATGCAGTTGAAGAAAAGCAAAAAAAACAAAACAACGAAGATTACATAAAAACTATAACTATCAACAGTTTTATTGAAAACAATAATATAATATTTGAAGTTAAAGATAATGGTATTGGAATTTCACAAAAAAATATGGATAATATCTTTGATCCTTTTTTCACAACAAAAGATGTTAAAGATGGAACAGGATTAGGACTTTCAATAACCTACGGAATTGTGAATGAAATGAAAGGACATATAAATGCTGAAAGCGAGACGAACAAATTCACAAAAATAAAAATTTCATTACCAAAATATAATAAGTAATACATTTTTGATTTAAACAAATTGCGCTTTTATGGAAAAGGTTAGAATTCTTGTAGTAGATGATGAACAAAGAGTTCGTGACGAAATTGCCGAATTTTTAACAAGGAATAAATTTCAGGTTTTTAAAGCCGGATTGCCTTCAGAAGCTTTCAACATACTTAGTGCAAATAAAATTGATATAGTTATTCTGGATATTAAGCTGCCGGAAATGGACGGACTTACGGTGTTAAAAAAAATAAAAGAATCATATCCTGGTTTAGAAGTGATAATGATTTCGGGTCATGGCGATATGAATAGTGTTATTGAAGCCATGAGAAACGGCGCTGCAGATTTTTTTCCGAAACCCTTCAGGCTGATGGATATAAACATGGCTATACAAAGGACTACGAGATATATTAACCTGCATAGTAAGTATAAAGAATTAGAAAAAAAATTTTCCCTTATCTCAAACGAAATTCAAAAGCAAATCGGGCATCAGCTTATCGGGAAGAGCAAAGCAATGAAATCGGTAATAAACATGATGTCGAAAGTTTCAAGTGTGGAGAATACAACAGTGCTTATTACAGGCGAAAGCGGCACAGGAAAGGAGTTGGTTGCCCGTGGATTGCACTTAATGAGCAAGAGAAATAAACAGTATTTTCATTCGGTGAACTGTTCGGCTATCACAGAAACTCTTTTTGAGAGTGAATTCTTCGGTCATAAAAAAGGTTCTTTTACAGGGGCTATCGAAAATAAAGCAGGCTGGTTCGAGATTGCTAATAAAGGAACTTTATTCCTGGATGAAATCGGTGATATGCCGCTTAGTCAACAGGCTAAGGTGCTAAGAGCACTGGAAGAAAGAAAAGTATCGAGGGTTGGGGCACACGATAAAATTGTTGTGGATGTACGGGTGATAGCTGCTTCTAACCAGGAACTGGAAAAAATGAGCTATGAGAAAAAATTCAGGCTCGATCTGTATCACAGAATCAGTTCGTTCATTATTCATTTGCCTCCACTCAGAGAACGAAAAGAAGACATCCCGTTATTACTAAACTATTTTATTGATCATTATTCCAAAAAACTGAATAAACCAATTAAAAAAGTTGACCCGCTAATTGCCAAAGAGCTTGTTAAATATCCTTTCCCCGGAAATGTACGTGAAATACGAAACATGGTTGAAAGAGCAATAATAATTAGTGAAAATGACATTTTAAAACTTGAGGATTTTCAAATTGGGAAAACTGATATTTTCGATAATATTAATAATATGCCGGAAAGTGAAGAAATTTGGGATTTGGAAGTTTCAGAAAAAAGATTAATAAAAAAAGCATTGGAACGAGGCAATAATAATAAATCAAAGGCTGCTGATTTTTTAAATATTTCCTGGCAATCTTTAGACAGAAGAATGAAAAAATTCAATTTATGAATATATTTATTTTTTTTCTTTCTTGATAACCATTATTTGGTAAAACATATTTATTTACCAATATTTATGTACGGTAAGGTAAAACATATTATTTTTTTTATATTAGTATGTCCTGCCTTTGTATTTTCACAAATTAACTCGATTGATGATAATTTTTCGAAAAATTATTTTGGGATTAGCTTTAATACAGGAATAACATCTTTTTTCGGAGATATTGATGAAGGCCCGGCTAAAAAAGGTGGTGTTTTTAAAAATAACTATGCCTTCGGGGTTTCCGGTTATAAAAATTTTGGTTCATTATTCATACTTGGCGGACAAATTTTAGCCGGTAAATTAAGTGGTGAAAAAAAAAGAGGGGATAATGGTAATGTTTTCAATCAATATTTTAAAGCTAATTTTATTGAATACAGTTTAAAAACAGAGTATAACCTTATTGCCTTCTTTAGTAATAGAGTAAATAGAAAATTTTGTCTTTATGCGAATGTTGGAATAGGACTGATTGATTTTAAGACAAGGCTATATGACGGATTTACCGACAGTATAGTAGGGTCATTTGGTTATGAAGGCCAAAAATCAACAACTGAATTAGTTATCCCTATCGGAATCAGAGTTGTTTATAATATTAATAAACGGTCAGCAATTAGCTTGCAAACTTCATCAAGAAGGGTCGATACGGATAAATTAGATGCAATGACAGGAAACAATAACAGGGATTATTTTAACTATACATCAATAGAATATATCTTTAAAATATATCCAAAGAGAAAAGAATCAAACATCCTCGAGCCTTCTGCCACGAAATCAAAAAGCAGACATAAAAAGCCACGACCTTATAAGTTGAAAAAAATTAAAAGAAAAGATGAAAAGGAAAAAAAGAAAAAAAGTAAATCTTATCCCGAAAAATAAGACTGCCTGAGATTTATCTTTAAGAAATAAAATGAATTACCCTGGGTAAGAAAACAATCAATCCGATTATTGCAGATGTAATTGCAGAAATCAGCATAGCTCCCGCGGCAATATCTTTTACCATACCTGCTCTTTTTTGATATTCCGGCGACAACAAGTCTGTTAAAAATTCGATAGAAGTATTAAATAATTCCGATGATAAAACTATTCCAATGGCAAAGATCAACAGGCACCACTCAGTTAAACTGACTTTTAGTGTTACTCCCAAAAAAATTACAATAATGGTTGCTATGAGGTGAATCCGGGCATTATGTTGTGTTTGTATCATGAAGCCAATTCCCCTGAAGGCATATTTAAAACTAAGAAGTCTTTTTTTTACTGAAAATTTTTTATGCTTTTTGTGAGTCATTTGTTTAGTATTTTGAATTTTTTAAATTTTATGACTAAGATAGTATTTTTTAAATTTGGATGTAATATTTAATAATTTTTTTATTTTCACAGTGTAAAAATTTGGATTGTGATAAAGATTAAAATTAAAATATTCATCAAACCCGGATTATTATTTGTAATAATATTGCATTCCATTTTCATTATTGGGCAGGATACAGCCAGATCACTTCAAACAGATACACTTAAAATAAAAGCCGGAAATGTAATTATTATAAATGATAGTGTTATTAAAGTTATAAACGACACTGTAATAATCGTAAACGATACTACCAAAGTCCTTACTAAAAAAGACAGTAAACGCTTTTATTCAAAACTGAAGAGTTTTGCACAAAAACACAGGGTTACAAAGGAACTTTACAATGCCACTTTTGTATCTTTTGGCGATACTGTAATTAAAGCTGACAAACCGTTTAAAAGCACTGATCCATATTTGGCTTCTTCAGGTAGAATTATCCGAAAAGTACAAATAATGAAGTTAGATGTTTTTGGCCCCTCGCTTATTGATTCGGTTAATTACGATACATGTTTAACAAAAGATAAAAGTAAATTTCATATAAATACATCCGATAGAGTGATATTTAATAACTTGCTTTTCAGCGAAGGTGATACGGTAAATCCGGCAATTATTGCTGAAAATGCCAAGCTGCTTCGGGAGCTTCCTTATATTCAAAATGCCACAATACAGATTTATAATATTTCAAAAGACTCTGTTGATGTTTTAATAGTAACAAAAGATATATTTGAATGGGTAGTTATTCCAATAATTATTACGGCTAAAAAATGGAGGTTAAAAATAAGAAATGTGAATGTTCTCGGCTTAGGACATGAATTCAGTAATACATTTTCGTTTAATGCTAATGATCACCCGCAATTAGTATGGAGTTATCTTTCATACTCTATAAATAATATCAGGCGATCATTTATCAATAGTATGTTTAGTTATGATAAAACGGATGAAGGAATTGATTACCGGTTGGATTTTTCAAGATCATTTATTCCATATAAAGTAAACTGGGGTGGTGGAATTACATTTCTCAGGAGGGAAAGGAATATTACTTATTCGATAAATGATTCAACTCAGGCTCCCTGGTCTTTAAAGTTCAACCAAAGAGATATTTGGGTGGGAAGACAATTTCCTTTACAAAGATTGAGAACAAAGGATGACTATCCCGTTTGGTTTGTGCCTGCTATTCGTTTTGTTAATCTTCAATATACTAACAGACCGGAAACACCCGACAGCAGCTTTTCAATGAAAAATAAAAGCGATATTCTGGGTAGTATTGCTTTTTCAAAGCAACAATATTACAGGGTAAGCTATTTGAATGAATTTGGCAAAACAGAGGATTTACCGTATGGGTTTTTATTTAAACTAACCGCGGGATATTCTTTTGCAGAGTTTCGCGACAGAACTTATACAGGGATAAAAATAGCTTATGGCGGAGTGTTAAAAAAAAACAACTTATATTTCCTTTCGGCTGAATATGGCACTTATTTCCTTAATGAAAAGCCTCAGCAGGAAGTCTTTCACGCAATATTAAATTATGCTGCTCCCCTGATACATTTTAGAAAGAATCATATAAGGAATCTTTTAGTGATAGATTATATAACCGGAATAAACATGCAACCCGGCCAAAAAATATATCTTAACAATGATCACGGAATTAAGGGGCTAAAAACAAATGAGTTAAAAGGTCAGCAAAGATTTTATTTGCATCTGGAAAGTAACCTGTTTACTCCAATTAATTATTATGGCTTCAGGATGTCGTTTTTTGCAGCAGTAAATATAGGATTTATCGGTGATAACAGGGGGATATTCTCAAATGCAATGTATAGCGGATACAGCCTGGGAATCCGGATAAAAAATAATTACCTTGTTTTTGGAACATTCCAGTTTAGCTTTACTTTTTTCCCTAATGCTCCTGGTGATACAAAAGGTTATATTGTTGATTTATCCGAGATGCCTTATCTCAGGTTTCATAATTTCGATATAGGCGCTCCTTCTTATGTTGGTTTCGATTAACAAAAAAAAGCCCCGAAAATTAGAGGCTTCTGAATAAAAAATATCTTAATATAAGTTTTAAAATCTTTTTTCCTTGATTCTTGCTTTTTTACCACGCAATCCTCTCAGATAGAAAATACGAGCACGGCGCACAACCCCTCTTTTGTTTATTATTATATCATCGATAAAAGGAGAAGCTAAAGGAAAAATCCTTTCAACTCCCGTGTTGCCCGAAATTTTCCTAACAGTGAAAGTTTCGGTATTGCCTCCTCCCCTTCTCTGGAGAACCACTCCCTGGAAATTCTGGATACGCTCTTTATTTCCTTCCTTAATCTTATATTTAACAGTAATGGTATCGCCTGCTTTAAAATTTGGCAATTCCTTCACTTGCACCTGGTCTTCAACGAATTTCAGTAATTCATTCTTGCTCATTATTCTGTATTTAAATAGGGGTTTTTCTGAAAATGGGTGCAAATATACAGCTTTATTTTTTTACTGAACAAATTTGATTGAAATTTTTTTAATTATAACCACAAACTTTCTGATTAATTATAATTACTGTTGAATCATTATTAAGATATTCGGGAATCTTTGTGTTTTCAGTTTTGAAAATCGCTATTGTTTTTTCTTTTTCTTTCAAGTCGGAATATTGATAATATGACGGTATAAAATTATAGGAGGGAAATCCGCTATAAAACATGCTTTCGATATAATGCCTTCCTTTTACATTAAATAATACAGAGTTTTTAGGCAATTCATCCTTTAACTGCCGGAATATAGCTTTATTATGACTTAACATAACCGGATATTGATTTGTTTCTTTCCAGAGCGTATGCTTTTCCTGTAGTAATTCTATATTTAGATTGCTGGCGCCAACAAGGATTATAAGTAAAAAAACTAATATTGATTGAAGTAATTTTATTTTAATGTGCTGGCTCATTTTTTTAATAATGAAATCAATAATACAAGCCAGGCATATATAAACCGGGAGAGCAACTACAAAAGTGTAATTTTCCATTTTTGTCTTGGCAAGGGAAAAGAATAAATATACAATTATTGGAAGAGAAATAAATGCAATTCTGATCCCATTGTCTTTGATTTTTCTGTAAAAAAGCAAAAATCCAAAACCAATAATGAAAGGAGCAATTTTGCCATATAAAACCGACATCGTATCAAAAAAATACCAGTTGCCACCTCTATGCCCATCCAATGCTTCCGAAAAATGCCTGCTAAAAAAATTATATGCCATTTTTGTTTCAGCGGGATACAACTTCAGTATTAAAATTTGCCAGGGCAGTACTATCAGTATTGTGATCAGTAATGATAAAAAGAGATGTTTGTATTTTTTTAAGTGCAATTTGTATGTGATTAAATTATAAATGCCCCATCCGAAATATACTAACAAGCCTACAAGCCATTTGCAAAGTATGGCAAATCCTGAAAAAATACCTATTAAAACAATCCAGTACCACTTCCTGGAAAAAAGATATTCAGTCCAAGCCCATAAACTGGCAGAAACATATACTAAAAAGGCAATGGTATTGTGTTCTAATTCCCGTCTTCCCGATATTAATTCGACCATAAAAAAGGAAGTGGAAAACAGGAAAGCAGTGTAATACCCTACTTTGGCATTGATCAATAATTTTCCGGTCCGATAGCTGAAAACAACTAAAAAACTACTTAAAACAACGTTAGGAAGTCGGAGAGCAAGTTCATTAACACCGAAAATTTTAAAGCTCAACATAATTTGCCACAAAAACAGAGGTTGTTTGTGTAACCAAATATGGCATCTGTCCCACCGGTCGTATGCCATATCTACAACAGGGTCATCATATAAAGTGGGGACTAACGGATGATTCATAAGATTTTTTCCTACTAAAGCATGGAATCGTTCATCCCAGAGGTTTAAGAAAGGGTCGAGTAGCGCAGCAAATAAATAAATTAAAACGGTCCCTGCAAAAAGGAATAAAACGGCTGACTTATTTTTATTTTTAAGATGGAATATTATACTGATAATAATTAAAAGGCTTCCGGTTAACAGAAAAATTAATTGTTCACTATTAAAGTATGTTCTGAATATTCCCATTGTAATGTTCGTTCTATAAAGTAATGAAGTTTACTCCTCATCATCTGTCATCTCCGGTCTCCTGACTTTTGTTCTCTCTATGGCTTTTTCCATCCGCCACTTTTCAATTTCCTTATCATTACCCGAAAGGAGAATATCCGGAACTTTCATGCTTTTAAAATTATACGGGCGTGTATAAGCCGGTGGTGAAAGTAATCCGTCCTGGAAGGAATCGGATAAAGCAGAGGTTTCGTCATTTAAAACACCTGGGAGTAACCTTACTATGGCATCGGCAAATACGGCTGCTCCAAGCTCACCTCCTGAAAGTACATAATTTCCTATTGATATTTCTTTTGTTATAAAATGCTCCCTGATTCTTTCATCAATCCCTTTGTAATGCCCGCAAAGTATCATCAGGTTTTGAAATATGGAATACCGGTTAGCCATTTGCTGGCCGAATAGTTCACCGTCAGGGCTCATGTAAATAATCTCATTATAGGTATTTTTTAACTTCAGGTCTTCAATGCAATTTGCTATTGGCTCCACCATCATAACCATGCCTGAACCTCCCCCGTATTGATAGTCGTCAACACGTTTATGTTTGTCAGTTGCATAATCTCTGATATTTATGAGGTTAATTTCCACAAGCCCTCTTTCCTGTGCCCTTTTAAGAATAGAATGTTTAAATGGACCGTCAAACATTTCGGGGAATATAGTAAGTATATCAATTCGCATCTCAATATAAATTGAAGAGTTAATTTTGCAAAGATAAATGTTAAATTTGAAAAAAATGTTTTCGGAATTGCTCCGGGACAATCTGCTGTAATATACGAAGGTAATGATGTATACTAATGCGGAACAGGTTTGCATAATTATTAAAGGCCTGTTGCAACGCATAACTACTTCTAAACAGATATTGCTTCGCATGTCTGTTAAGAATTAGTATAGTTGCCGGAGGAATTATTTAAGTAACATAAGAGGCAACCCTTTAAATAATCTGTTTGTCATTAATTTATAAATAATACTTTTGTAAACCATTAAAATAATTATTATGAAGAAATTTTATGTTTTATCCGTTTTCTCATTAATCACATTAATTGCTTTTTCACAGGTAGCACCTGATAAATACTGGGTGAAGTTTACCGATAAAAATAATTCCCCGTATTCGATACAGAATCCCGAGGAATTTTTATCGCAAAAAGCTATTGACCGGAGAAATATGCAAGGGATACCGATTGTTGAGAACGACCTGCCGGTTAACCCTCAATATATTGAAAGTGTAGCAGGAACCGGTGTAACCATTTTAACTGTATCTAAATGGTTTAATTCTGTTACTATTTATACTACCGATCAGAATGCTCTTAATATTATTAATTCATTTTCTTTTGTTGAATCCATACAAAAAAGCGGAATATATAAAAATTACTTTGAAGAAGATAAAACCGTTAAACCGTTTTTTGCAAATGAGTCGTATGGAAATATACCTGAAGAAAATGTTTATAAATCAGCTAATTCGGCAACCGGTTACAATTATGGTGCGGCGTATAACCAAATCCACATGTTGAACGGAGATGTTTTACACGACATGGGTTATGACGGAGAAGGGAAAATAATTGCTGTGCTGGATGCAGGATTCTATAATGCTGACAATCTTTCTGCATTTGATAGTTTATGGAATAACGGACAGATATTAGGATTTAAAGATTTTGTAAACCCTCTTGACCCTAATATTTTTAATTCGCATACTCATGGCTCTATGGTGTTATCTACTATGGGAGCAAATTTACCAGGCGAAATAGTTGGCACAGCTCCAAAAGCTGAATATTGGCTGTTACGTTCCGAAGACGGAGGTTCTGAATATCTGATTGAAGAGTTGAACTGGGTTTCGGCAGCAGAATTTGCCGATAGTACAGGCGCTGATATTATTAATTCATCGTTGTGTTATACAACTTTTGACGACCCATCTCAGGATCATTCTTACGAAGATATGGATGGCAACACCACCCCTATTACTATCGGGGCTGATATTGCTGCGAGTAAAGGAATGATAGTTTGTAACAGTGCAGGTAACTCTGGTGGTTCTCTGTGGCAATATATTGGTGCTCCTGCCGATGGCGACAGTGTTTTTACATTAGGCGCCGTAGATGCTGATGGTAATTATGCTTCATTTAGTTCAACTGGACCTACTTATGACGGAAGACTTAAGCCGAATGTTGTAGCACAGGGACAAGGTACTACGATTATAGACCCCTGGAATGGAACAGTTACCTATGGAAGCGGTACTTCGTTTTCCTCACCTATAACCGCCGGAATGGTTGCTTGCCTCTGGCAGGCAAATCCGACTAAGAGGAATACGGAGATCATGGAAGCTATTGAGGAGAGTGGTTCACTGGCAAGCAACCCGAACTACCAAATGGGTTATGGAATTCCTGATTATGTTTATGCAAACAGTATTCTTACAATTGTAGATAACCTACCTTCAGAACATAGCTTTATCACTGTATATCCAAATCCGTTCTCAAGTGAATTATTTATTTCGGCAGAAGATAATATTATTGATGTCTATTCTGTTGAATTAATGGATATAACCGGAAAGTCGCTCTTCCGCAGGGATGTGACTGATAATGAAAAAATGCTGAAAAAGATAGATTTAAGTGGCTTTGATGAACTTTCATCAGGATTTTATTTTGTGAAGATATCTATTGGAAATGGAGTTGTTACTAAGAAGGTATTGAAGAACTAAAATGACTAAAATATAATATCAGATAACCATCAATGACTATTGAATGACTAAATGCCTAAAGTGCCTTAAATAATAAATGCTTTACGGATTTCTTATTTCAAATTAACAGATTCTTTATTAAATCCGCGAAGGTAAATTGCCGTAATTACTTTTTTTGTTGACAAAGGAAACTTGCTTTTCATCATCCAGTTATAGTATTGAGGCTCTTTTTTAAAAGTACCCTCAACCGATTGTCCTTTATATTTCCCAAAGTTGAAAACTTCTTCATTTTTATCATCAAATATAATATGCCCGATCAGGTCAGCGTTTTTTGTATGATATGAAAATTCAGATAAAGCCTGGATGTCATTTATAACCGGGTATGTTATTTCCCCTTTTTTATCCTTATAAGCCGTATCCTTATACCTGTCTAACTGAGCTTTAAGAATTTCAAAAGTCGCCAAAGTATCAGCTTCGGCGCTGTGGGCATTTTCAAGCTCTTTATTACAGTAAAATTTATATGCAGCAATTAATGTCCGGGGTTCCATTTTATGGAAAATATTCTGAACATCAACCAGTTTTCCCCCTTTGAAATCAAAATCCACTTCCGCTCTTAGAAATTCTTCAACCAATAAAGGTATATCGAACTTTATAGCATTGTAGCCGGCAAGGTCGCAGTTAGAAATAAACTGGGCAAGCGCCGGTGCAATTTCGGCAAATGTCGGTTTATCTTTTACATCTTCATCTTTTATCCCATGCACTGCCAATGCCTGTGCTGAGATAGGTATAGTCGGATTTAGACGTTCTGTTCTGACTTCCGTATTCCCATCGGGAGATAATTTTACAATGCAAATTTCAACAATTCTGTCAGTTGCTACATCAATACCTGTAGTTTCAAGGTCGATAAAAGCTATCGGACGGGTTAAATTAAGTTCCATTTAATAATTATTCTAATAAAAGTCATCCCGGAAAACGTTTTGCAAGTAATGAGAAAGATTTACGTTAAATACCGGAATGACTAAAATTTTATTTTTTACAAATTTAATAAATTTCTTAATTACTGTAAATTCCCATATCATTAATTAAACCTTTAATAGTCTCTTAATTCAAAGACAAAAATATGGAACACCACACTTATCATCTATCACCTTCCCAGGTTACGGAATCCTTTTAATATAATATTCAGATCATTCAGCACTTTATAATCGCGGGCGTAAAGCAAATTAAGGCGATCGATGGTGTCGTATGAAATATTTTTATTTTTCAGAACATCGGTCGGATTTAATACACCTTTTTTTATTTCCGGCAATTTATGATTTTCAGAGGTTTCTGTAAATCTATACCCAACCCATGATTTTGTGGCAAAAATTATCATAAAAATATTACGGACAAATCCGAATGGATTTTTCATAACGACAATTGCCAAAGGTGAAATTATAAGAAGGATAGTGCTGATAACAATATCTAAGAATCTTTTACTTCGTTTGTTATTAACTTTTGTAATTGAATCAAGCTCGATAATGTAAATGTCGCCGGAGGTATTTATTGATTGGCTGCCTATTATTGATAAGCTTTCAGGCGGAGCAATTTTCAATTCAACCTGTGAAATATTCAGTTCCGACATTTTATCTATGATTTTTTGTGCAGGCAGGTCTTTGGCGCAAAATATCACTTCATCAATTTTATAAATATTTATAATATCTTTTATTTGCCCAAGGGTTCCAATAAACCCGGCATTTTTATCGTGATTTTCTTTAACGTTTACAAAACCTATAAATCCCGGATTCATATCTGCCTTTCTAAGCAAATCAGCTACTCTTTCAGCTTCATTTTTATTGCCAACAATAACAAAACGCTTGTTTGTTTTAATTCCTATCCTGTAATTTTTTAGTTTAAATAAGTGAAAAATAAATCTTAAACCCATCATCGAAATAAAACCCCATAAAGCGCCGAACACAATCAGCGCCCTTGAAAACCTGTAATCCTCCGGAAGCAGGGCATAAACTGTCAGGATAATAACCGTACCGATAAATAAACCCTGGAAAATCTTAGATAATCGGACCGGACGGTCATACCCCCCGCTAAGGTAAACACTCATCAGCCATATTATAATGTAGAGAGGTATAGCTACAGAAACAATTTCTATCGGGTATTCTCCTCCATAAGGAAAAATTACATTGTGCTCCCAGTAATTTTTAATACCGATTATACCCCCGAAAAGCAGTACGGCATCTGCAATAGGAAGCGCTACCATTCCGAAAAACCGGTTCAGAATAGCAAGAAAAGCTCTGAAATATACTGCAAGGTTTATCAAAAAAGAGAAAAGTCTTGCGTTTTTCGGGGAGAAATGCTTACGAGCGAAAATAACCATTGCATTGTAGAATATTACAACGTAATTAACACTGCTCTTTTTTGTGCTTTCTCCTTTATAATGAATGATCCGGGTTTCAGGGAAATAATAGTTTTTATAGCCCGCTTTAGTGATTCTGTATGATAAGTCAATGTCTTCACCGTACATAAAAAATGTTTCATCTAATAAACCTATTTCATCAAGAACACTTTTCCTAAGCAGCATGAATGCACCCGACAGGATTTCAATCTCGTGTGTTTTCTCTTTATCAAGGAAACTCAGATGGTATTTACCGAAAATTTTTGATTTTGGTAATAGTCTTGATAATCCGAAGATTTTATAAAAAGCAACTGCGGGGGTGGGCAATCCCCGTTTTGATTCAGGAAGGAAATTCCCTTTTCCATCAACCATTTTTACACCCAAGCCACCTGCATCTGGGTGTTCATCCATAAACTGAATAATTTTTACAAAAGTGTCATCTTCAACAACAGTATCAGGATTAAGGAGCAGAATATATTCACCACGGGCTTTCTTTATTGCCTGGTTATTGGCTTTCGAAAAACCTGAATTCTCTTTATTAGCTATAGTAATAACATCCGGGAATTTCTCCTGTAGCATTGTTACCGAGCCGTCAACAGAATTATTGTCAACAACGAATACCTCAGAATCTGTTCCTTCTATTGCTCTTCTGACCGAATGAAGACATTGTTCGAGAAAGTATTTAACGTTGTAATTGACAATAACTATGGAAAGCTTCATATTGCAAACTAAAGTACTCGAAAAAAAATTGTTTCCAAATTTAATATTTATAAGGACGCTTTTTTTTATTTGGCATAACTAATCGCTCTTGTTTCCCTTATCACGGTAATTTTAATCTGTCCGGGATAGGTCATTTCATCCTGGATTTTTTTCGACAGATCATAAGAAATCTGGGATGATTCTGCGTCTGATACTTTTTCAGCTCCAACAATTACACGTAATTCCCTGCCAGCCTGGATTGCAAAAGTTTTTATTACTCCGGGATATGTAAGCGCCAGTTCCTCAAGTTTGTTCAGTCGTTGTATATATGCCGCAACAACTTCACGCCGGGCGCCGGGTCTTGCACCTGAAATTGCATCACAAATCTGAACAACCGGAGATATCAGATTTTCCATTTCAATTTCTTCGTGATGTGAACCAATAGCATTGCAAATATCGGTTTTTTCTTTGAACTTTTCTGCCAATTTCATTCCATGAAGGGCATGTGGCAGTTCCGGTTCATTATCGGGTACTTTTCCTATGTCGTGCAGTAAGCCGGCTCTTTTTGCTATTTTAGGATTTAAGCCCAATTCGGAAGCCATAGTTGCGCATAAATTAGCAACTTCTTTGGAATGCTGCAGCAGGTTCTGTCCGTAAGAGGAACGGTATTTCATTTTGCCCACAATCCTTATTAACTCATGATGCATACCGTGGATGCCAAGGTCAATAGTTGCGCGCTTTCCGGTTTCAATAATGTCCTGCTCAATTTGTTTTTTTGTTTTTAATACCACTTCTTCAATTCGGGCAGGATGTATTCTTCCGTCAGTAACAAGTTTGTGTAACGACTGCCGTGCTATTTCTCTTCTCACAGGGTCAAAAGACGAAAGAAGAATAGCATCGGGCGAATCGTCAATGATGATTTCAACACCTGTTAATGCTTCTAACGTTCTGATATTCCTGCCTTCACGTCCGATTATTCTACCTTTTATTTCATCATTATCAATATTGAATACTGAAACCGAGTTTTCATTAGCATATTCACTTGCTGTTCTTTGTATGGTTTCGATGACAGTTTTCTTCGCCTCGCGGTTAGCAGTTAGCTTTGCTTCTTCAACAATCTCAGTTATATGAGCCATCGCTTCCGATTTGGCTTCATCTTTCAGTGTTTCAATTAACTGAGCCTTAGCTTCTCCGGCAGAAAGACCTGAAATTGTTTCCAGTTCTTCGACCTGGCGCTTATGAGATTTATCAATTTCATTTTGTTTTTTATTAACTAATTCAAGCTGAGCGTTCAGGTTTTCCCTGATTGTATCTACTTCTTTTTTCCTTCTCTGAAATTCCTCCATTTTTTGTGAAAAGGTTCCTTCTTTTTGCTTAAGCCTGTTTTCATTTCTCTGAATAGCAGAATTTTTTTCCTGGATTATCTTCTCATGTTCAGATTTTAGTTGGAGGAATTTTTCCTTTGCCTGTAATATTTTTTCTTTCTTAATTATTTCTCCTTTTTCTTCAGCTTCTTTAAGAATATTTTCACTCTTCTTCTCGACATTTTTTCTAAGAATAGTGCTTGTTATTAAAAAACCCAGGAATAAGGCTACAACACCTACAATAACTACAATAATTATATCCATTTTCGTATGATTTTATAGAGGAAGGAAGTTGATGTAAAAAAAAGAAACCCGCATAATTCAAAGAGTTATAGTAAACCCCGTTAGACACGCTTAGGTTAGCCAAGTTTTTCGAAACGTCCACTGCCCCTGACCTAACAGGAGTCCCCGTACGGGGATGAGGCCTGTTCTAGAAACTTATGAGCATCACCTTAATAGATAATGTTGAGTTTACAAACGAATTTTGAATCGATGCGGGTAATCTTTATTCCGGGGAATTTCTTCCCCTGGAAAATGTCTTTCAAAGAACGTTATTCATTATTCTATCTTTAGATTATCTGACAAAATTAAATCTATTTCGGATAATTTTGCTGATATTGTTTCATCGCTTTTTATTAATTTATCTTCATGTCTCAGTGCATTAGTTGTATTTTCTAATGCTACCATTGCCAACAGATCCTGCTTGTCATTAAAAGCATAATTTTCTGAATAATGCTTAATTGTTTTATTTATTTTATTAGCTGCCCTTCTAATCGTTTCTTCTTCATCTCTTTTTATTGTTAATCTGTATGGTCTGTCTGCAATTATTACTGATATTGTTAATTCGTCCATCTAAAGTTATCAAATGCCAGAATAATCTATTTGTTTAAAATTTCAATACATTTATCGATTTCCCGCACCAGTTCGTTAATCCTGGTTTTTACATCACTGTTTCCTTCCGCTTGTTTAACTGATTTTGCAATTTTTAAATTTCTGTTTTTGTCTTTTAATTGTTCAATTACTTTGTTCTGATTTTCAATTATTCGTTTTAATTCTTCCTGTTTATTTTTTAGTTCGGAATTTTGCTCTTTTAATGAGTTCTGTATGCTTATCAGTTTCCTTACTTTATTATTAATATCGGTAACTAACTTACTTGTGTCGCTCATTAAAACAGCACCTAAATAATAAACGTTTAGTTTGCAAAGTTAATTATATGAAAACTTTAAAACAAGTTTTCAATTATATTTATTTTTTTTGGTTCTGAAAAAAATACCGGAAATATTTTAATCCCTAATGATTAGCGAGATTACAGAATAGGAAATAATAAAGAAATATTTATTCTGTACTTTCATATTTTTCTGTAGGAACACAAGTACAAACTAAATTCCTGTCGCCAAAAGCATCATCTATCTTAGTAACCGGGGTCCAGTATTTCTCGATATAATCATAATAAACCGGGAATGCAGCTTTTTTACGGCTGTAAGGATACTCCCAGTTATCATCCGTTACCATATAAACAGTATGCGGGGCATTTATAACAACATTGTTTGTTTTATCAGCTTTACCATCTTCAATTTCTTTTATTTCTTTCCTGATCCCGATCATAGCTTCAACAAACCTGTTTAATTCGGCAAGGGGTTCACTTTCCGTAGGTTCAACCATAAGAGTTCCATGCACGGGAAAAGCAACTGTTGGAGCGTGAAAACCGTAATCCATCAGTCGTTTTGCTATATTTGCCACAGTAACATCAGCAGTTTTATGAAAAATATTACAGTCGAGTATCATTTCATGCGCCACACGGTTGTTCTTACCTGAATAAAAAATTTTATAATGATCTTCAAGGCATGATTTCAGGTAATTGGCATTTAGGATCGCTATTTTGGTTGCTTCTGTTAAACCCTTACCTCCTAATAGTTTTAAATATCCATAAGAGACAGGCAGTATCATAGCGCTTCCGAACGGGGCAGAAGCAATGGCAGCAATTCCTTTTTCTCCGCCTGTTTTAACAAGCGGATGTTTGGGAAGGAATGACATTAAGTGTTTGGCAACGCCTATCGGACCAACTCCCGGACCACCACCACCATGAGGAATACCGAAAGTTTTGTGCAGGTTCAGGTGGCATACATCAGCGCCAATAATTTCGGGATTGGTCAGTCCTACCTGTGCGTTCATATTTGCACCGTCCATATAAACCTGGCCTCCGTTTTTATGAATTATGTCGATTACTTCAAGTATCTTCTCTTCATACACTCCATGCGTTGATGGATATGTTACCATGATTGCCGCGAGATCATCTTTGCACTGTCCGGCTTTTTCCGTGAGATCGTTAATATCAATATTACCCTGCTCATCGCATTTCACTATAATTACCTTCAGTCCTGCCATAACTGAGCTGGCTGGATTTGTGCCATGTGCCGAAGCAGGGATCAGACAAATATTTCTGTGTTCTTCACCTTTACTTTTTAAATACTCTCTTATTACCATTAGCCCGGCATATTCACCTGCTGCTCCTGAATTAGGCTGGAATGAAATAGCAGCAAAACCTGTTATTTCGCAAAAGTCTTTTTCTAAATTTTTAATCAGTTCGGCATATCCTTTCGCTTGATCTTCCGGTACAAAAGGATGGATTTCACCGAATTCGGGCCAGCTTAAAGCAAATAATTCTGCTGCTGCATTTAATTTCATCGTGCACGAACCCAGAGGTATCATTGTACGGTTCAGTGCCAGGTCTTTGTTCTCAAGCCTCTTAAGATATCTCATCATTTCGGTTTCAGAATGATATGAGTTAAAAACAGAATGAATCAGATATTCCGAAGTGCGGATTAATGTATCGGGGATAGAATTTATTTCGCAATATTCAGAAATATCTTCAATTTCGTTATAATGCTTGTTATTTGAAGTTGCCAAAATATTGATGATGGTTTTTACATCACTAATACCGGTAGTTTCATCTAAGGAAATACTTAGATTTTTTTTATTTATATAGCGGAAGTTTACATTATTATTTAATGCAATTGTTTTTAATTTGTGTATATCAACAGAATCGGGTAATGCAATTGTTAAGGTGTCGAAGTAATATTTGTTATTAATAGTGAAGCCATATTTGGGCAGTTCATCAGCAAGCAGCTTAGTTAAATTATTGATGTCTTTAGCTATGGCTTTTATTCCTTCCTGACCGTGATAAGTTGCATAAAATCCCGCCATTGAAGCCAGCAGCGCTTGTGCCGTACAAATATTAGAAGTGGCTCTTTCTCTTTTAATATGTTGTTCCCTCGTTTGCAGAGCCATTCTTAAAGCCCGGTTTCCTTTGGCATCTACGGAAACGCCAATGATCCTGCCTGGGATATTTCTTTTATATTTTTCGGTTGTTGAAAAATATCCTGCATGTGGACCACCATATCCCATCGGTATTCCAAAGCGTTGCGTGGAGCCAACTACAACATCTGCGCCCCATACACCGGGAGGCGTTAAAAGAGTCATGCTCATAATGTCGGCTGCAACTGCAACGGCAGCTTCGTGTTCATGGGCTTTTTCAACAAATGTCCTGTAATCATGAATTTCACCAAACTGATCGGGGTACTGAACAATGGCACCAAATATTTTTTCATTGAATTCAAATTCCTCATGGTCACCAATAATAAGTTCGATTCCGAGTGGTTTTGAGCGTTGTTTTAATATTTCAATGGTTTGTGGGAAAAGGTTTTCAGAAACAAAAAAAACATTTGCCTCTCTTTTTACCAGAGTTCTCTGACGGGCATTAAACAACATGATCATTGCTTCGGCAGCGGCAGTGCCTTCGTCTAAAAGAGACGCATTGGAAATTGGCAAACCGGTAAGGTCGGAAACCATAGTCTGGAAGTTAAGCAAAGCCTCAAGTCTTCCCTGAGAAATTTCTGCCTGGTATGGCGTGTAAGATGTGTACCAGCCCGGATTCTCCAGCACGTTTCGTAAAATAACACCCGGGGTTATAGTATTATAATATCCAAGACCGATGTATGACTTGAAAATTTTATTCTTTGATGCCAGTTTTTTCAAATGATTCAGGTATTCGTATTCGTTCATTCCGTCAGGGAGATTCAAAGGCTTTTTCATCCTTATAGCTTTCGGAATAGTTTGATTAATTAGTTCATTTAAGGAAGATACCCCGATTTTTTCCAGCATTGAGTTGATTTCATTTATGCGAGGCCCGTTATGTCGTTCGATAAAGTTATTGGTGATCATATAATGTACTTATTAAAAAGTTTTAAACCAAATTCTGATTATTCATAAAATTAGTCATTCGCTCTGCTGTCATTTGTTGTCATTTAGCTTCGCTGTCATTGATAGTCATTAGACCAATTGACGATATTTTCTGTTATAATTATATTGCAAAGTCATGCTTTAATAATTTGGGCAAAATTATAAATCTTAGCTTTATAAAAAAAGTTTAAGTCTGTCTAATCGTAAATCAGAATCCTTTGAATATCACCAATCATTTTCACCATAAAATTGAGAAGAAACCTCTTGTGTGTCTTTTTTAATCCGTTTGATCTCTTCTTCACTCAATCGGTTTTTCCACGTGAGAATATTTTTTTTGGAGTCTCTTTTTAAATGTTCTGCTTTTTTAGAAGAAGTAGAATCAATAATTTTATTTTCTACTTTCGAAGTGAAGTTCAATCCTAACTTTTCATAGATTTTTTTATATTCATTTACAGGATCAAGCGATAAATCTTCGTGCCGGATAAACATCCACTCAGGATGAGCTTTTTGGTATTGACTGATTCGGTAGTAAATTATATTCCAAAGCAAAATACCCTGGTCAATAATATCAGGATGTAACTCGGAATATTTACGAATTTTATCTGCATAAGGACCAAGAAGATTCATAAGTTTTTCCTGTTCGATGAAATGGTGAAAAAAATGTTCCCAGTCTTTTACCTTAATACTTGCAATAAAAGAAGCAGGGTGACGAATAAGAGCCACTACGTCAGCATTAAACTTTTTTGCAATCCAGTCAGCTGACATAACGGCAATAGGGTCTTTAAGCAATGGACGTTTATTTATCCTCTCGTAAGTATCTTTAATAAATCTGAGTATATCCCTCGGACCGTTTATTTTTTTAAAATCTTTTGAAACGCCCTTCAAATTAAAATCAAGAATCTCATCAATGAATTCGTATATCTCTTTTTGTCGCTCTTCCGGGTCATCAAATGATATATACTCGAACCAGAATTTCAAAGGGTGGATTCTTGGCTCGTCAATATTAAAAGGTTCGTGGATATACCTGACATTTTTATCAAGTGCTATCATTTGCCCCACCCATGTGGTACCTGATCTGTGTGTTCCTGTAACTATTATAGGTTTTTTATTTGACATGTTATCAAATCTCGCTAAATTTAAACAGCATAGGTATTTATTTGTTTCAAATTTGCAGTAAAGTTAATTTTTTACGACCCACGAAAAAGGATTGTTGTTTTTTAGTAACTCCGTTAACTCATCAAACTGAATAAATAGTTCGGTGGCGCCGGTTGAATATGGTGCAATGGAATACACATTATAAAAAAATCCTATACCGTCATTATTAATATAGAAATTATCGGTACTCTCGATTTTATCAACAAAAAAGCCGGACTCAGTAAGGTTTTCTTCAGCTTTTATTCCGTTCATCTCCCTGAGTTTTTTATCGAGAATCGAATTTAACTCATCATTAAAATTTTCTTTGAATATATCTTCTAAGTATAGCCTTTTCTTTTGTCGCGAATTAAAAGTAATATATTCGGTTATGAATATCCCGTGAGCGCCACCTGTATAAGCATATTTTTCAATCTTCAGCGACAATATATTATTTTCATTATAACGAACATCCATAGTAATATTTTTTTCCCAGTTAAATGAAGCGGTGGATGACAAATCTTCAATGCCTTCTGTAGCCCTGATGTACGAATTGATAAAGTCAAACCTGATATCTTCAAGAATTTTATCTGGCGATGTAACAATCATAGATTCTCTGAGCAGAATTTCAGTTATTATCAGGTCTGTTGTATCTTTAAATGGATCTCCAATTGAAATATCAGGATAAAGTAAAGTAATGTTAATATTTGCTTTTGGTGACTTCTTTTTTGACCTGTCGCCTTGTAACAGAAAATATTGATCGGACAATGTATAACAGCTTAATGCCAGGCTTCCGTTGCTGTAATTTTCCGTTAGTTCAAACGGAATGGATTTAACATTTGGTTTTTTATACCATGTACCTGAAATTTTGTCTAATGAATTAAAAGACCCTTTGAATTTCGATATATTTTGTTTGAAATCGTTAATTACTATGGAGTTATTTGATATGCTTCCTTCAATAGGAATAGTTTTACCGTAATGAAAAATGGTGTCAGTTCCGGGTTCAGGAAAATAATAGTAATAATAACCGGTAACTTTACCATTTTGTGAAAGAAGATCAACCGTGATTTTCATTGTACTATCTAAATTACCGGTATAATGCTTATAAAAAGAAGTTGTTGCAACATCCTGGGCGAACAGATAATTACATAATAACAATGAGATGAGCAACCCACCGGACTTTAAAATATTATTTGACAACATAGGAATAAATTTTATAATTTTCGACGCTGATGCACGCAGATTTAACTGATTATATCTGAGTTAATCTGCGTCTTATTTAATGATAAAAATTAAGAACTGAATCCTAAATCCTGAATTATATCATCCAATTTTTTCTCAAGCAAAGTATCGGTTTCATCAAATTTAGATTTGTCCGATAAATTTTCTTTTACGCTAAAGTAAAATTTTATCTTAGGTTCGGTACCTGAAGGTCTCATTGAGATTTTAGTGCCGTCTTTCAGAAAAAATTGCAATACATTGGATTTGGGCAGATCAATCGGTTTTTCTGAATGAGTAATAAGATTAAATTCCTTGCTTAAGAGATAATCCTTGATAATTACAACCTCGGAATTATTTATTGTTTTTGGAGGATTTTTCCTGTATTTCTCCATCATACTCTTTATCTCTTCCTCTCCTTTTTTGCCTTTTCTTACAACGGACAATAACCTTTCTTTGTAAAAGCCAAATTCAAGATATATTTCAGGCAGAAGTTCATACAGCGTTTTTCCCTGTTCGGCTGCCCAAGCGGCGATTTCTGCTATAAAAGCACACGAAATAACGGCGTCTTTATCTCTCACGAAATCACCTACGAGATAGCCGTAACTTTCTTCACCTCCTCCGATAAAAGTTTTTTTGCTTTCCAATAGCCTGAGTATTTCTGCAATGTATTTAAAACCGGTAAGGGTATCAAAATATTCTACTCCGTTTTTAACGGCAATATCTTTTATTATCTCTGATGTTACAATTGTTTTAATAATGTATTCCTTCCCTGTTATCTTTCCATTTTCTTTCCATTTTTTTAATAAGTAATAAATCAGGATGGTAGCGGTTTGATTTCCGTTTAATAATATAAATTCATTTTTATCATTTCTCACAGCTATTCCTACTCTGTCGCCATCGGGGTCGCTTGCCAATACAAGGTTGGCATTTTCTTGTTTGGCTTTTTCAATTGCCATGTTGAGAGCTGCCGGTTCTTCGGGATTAGGTGATTTAACAGTCGGGAAGTTTCCATCAACTATATCCTGTTCAGGTACATTATAAACATTTTTAAAGCCGAAAGCATTCAGCGCCTCCGGAATTAATTTTACTCCGGTGCCATGAATGGGAGTATAAACGATTTTTAAATCCTGCTGTTTTTTAATGATCTCAGGTGATAACGATAATCCTTTGATCCTGGAAATATATTCCTTGTCAATTTTTTCCCCGATTATTTCAATCAAATCCTCATTCCTGTTAAAATTGACATCATCGATGCTTTTAATCTTAGTAACCTCGGCTATGACATTCTTATCGTGCGGACTGATAAGCTGACCGCCGTCTTCCCAATAAGCTTTATATCCATTGTATTCGGGAGGATTATGCGATGCTGTTATCACAATTCCTGCCTGGCATTTGAGGTATCTGATAGCAAAAGACAATTCCGGTGTCGGTCGTAAATCGTCAAATAAATAAACTTTAATACCGTTTGCCGAAAGTACATCAGCCGCAGTATTCGCAAAAAACGTGTTATTATTTCTCGAATCGTAAGCAATCGCCACTTTGACAGGGTCTTTTCCGGGGAACATTTTTTTCATGTAATTTACAAAACCCTGAGTTGCCATACCAACAGTATATTTATTCATCCTGTTAGTACCTGCGCCCATTACGCCCCTGAGTCCGCCAGTGCCGAATTCAAGATTTTTATAAAACGCATCGGTTAACCTGTCAGGATCAGTATCGATCAATTCCTGCACTTTCTTTTTTGTTTCTTCATCATAATTTCCTTCAAGCCATACTTTGGCTCTTTCAAGTATTTTTGGATCAATTGATGTGTTTCCCATTTGTCAAATTATTTGGTTAATATGTCAAAATTATTTAAAATTTTATAGCCACGAATGCACGAATAAAAACGAATATTCGAAATACATTCGTGCATTCGCGGCATTTTAATTAATATATTTTAAAAGACAAATTTTCAAGCTATCTTTCCAATCGGGTATTGAAATACCAAACTTTATAATTATTTTTTGCTTATCCATCAGACTGTAATGCGGCCGGGCTGCAGGCAACGGATAGTCTTTTGTTTCGATGGGATTTACTTTACACTTTAATTCGCTTATACGGATGATCTCCTTTGCAAAATCATACCAGCTTGCTTTTCCTTCGTTTGAATAGTGATAAATTTGTACTCCTAAAGTTTTTGTTAATTCCGGTAATAATTTTAAAATGACTTCAGCCAAATCACCTGCATAAGTTGGAGTGCCTACCTGGTCATCTATTATATTCAGGGCATCCCTTTCATTAGCCAGCCTGATTATAGTTTTAACAAAATTATTACCGAATTCGGAATACAACCATGAAGTGCGGAAGATAACTGCCCTATTTGCTTTTAATAAAATTTCTTTTTCGCCATCGGTTTTGCTTTTAGCATAATAACTTAAAGGTCCTGGCATATCATATTCGATATAAGGGCGATTGCTATATCCGTCAAAAATATAGTCGGTAGAAATATGAATTAACAAAAACCCAAATTTTTTGGAGAGTTCTGAAAGATATCCGGGAGCTTTTGCATTAATCAACATCGCTTTTTCGGGTTCATCTTCTGCTTTATCAACTTCTGTATATGCTGCGCAATTAATTACAGCATCAAATTTATTTGATGACAAAAATGCTGCTAATCCATCGTAATTTGTAATATCAAGTTCCTCAACATCAGTATAAGTAAATTTATATTCCCCGAAATCCGGAGATAATTTTTGGATGGATTTCCCCAATTGACCTTTACTACCGGTTATAAGTATGTTCATAATTTAAACTATATTCTCAAAATATTTAATCGTCATTTTTAATCCTTCCTCTAACGTTATTTCAGGTTCCCATCCCAGTTCCGTTTTTGCCATAGTAATATCCGGTTGCCTTTGCATTGGGTCGTCAGATGGTAAAGGTTTATATATGATTTTAGATTTTGACCCGGTAAGTCGTATCACGGTTTCAGCGAGTTCCAAAATTGTAAATTCAACAGGGTTACCCATATTCATCGGACCGGTTAGCTCTTCCCTTGAGTTCATAAACCTCGTTATTCCGTCAATCATTTCATCTATGTAACAAAAACTCCGGGTTTGCGATCCGTCACCGTAAATTGAAATATCTTCATTCTTTAGCGCCTGAACAATAAAGTTGGAAATTACGCGTCCGTCGTTAGGGTCCATCCTGGGTCCATACGTATTGAAAATTCTCAATACTTTAATCCTGACATTATTTTGCCGGTGATAATTGAAAAAAAGTGATTCGGCACATCGTTTTCCTTCGTCATAGCATGAACGTGTCCCTATCGGATTAACATTTCCCCAGTAATTTTCCTTTTGCGGATGTATTTCGGGGTCTCCGTAAACTTCACTTGTTGAAGCCTGCAAAATTTTAGCTTTAATTCTTTTTGCCAACCCCAACATGTTTATCGAACCCATCACCGATGTCTTGATGGTCTTTATCGCATTATGCTGATATTGAATAGGAGAGGCAGGACATGCAAGATTATAAATTTCATCCACTTCAATAAAGAAAGGCATTGTAACATCATGCCTTATAACTTCAAAATAGGGATTATCCATTAAATGGATGATATTCTGTTTTTGCCCGGTAAAATAATTATCAAGGCAAATTACTTCATTTCCATTATTTAACAGTCTTTCACAAAGATGTGAGCCAAGGAACCCTGCGCCACCTGTAACTAATATTCGCTTTTTCATATTGTTTTTTAAAAATCAAGAACCAATCCAGAATCCCGAAGTTTCGGGACGGGAAAGAATAAAGAACCAAACTTCAAATATTAAGTATCAAATATCAAAGTTATCTATCCGTATCAATACCTATACAGAAATATTTGAATCCTAATTCTTTCATTTCGCTCATATCATAAATATTTCTTCCGTCAAATATAACATGTTCTTTCATAAGCTTTTTAATGACTTTAAAATTCGGGAACCTGAATTCCGGCCATTCTGTCGGGACGATCAGGCAATCAGCATCAATAAGAGGATCAAACTGATCCTTAGCATATTCAATTTTATCTCCGAAGTGCTTCTTTGCTTCAGTCATTGCTGCCGGATCATATACCTTAACCATAGCTCCGGCTTTAAGTAAATTCTCAATAATAACCAATGAAGGAGCTTCTCTCATATCATCTGTTTGTGGTTTGAATGATAATCCCCAAAGTGCTACTTTTCTTCCTTTCAGATTATTGTTGTAAAACTTCATAACTTTTCTGAACAAAATTGATTTTTGGTTATCATTAACTGCCTCTACAGCTTGCAAAACCTGTAAATCATAATCGTTTTCAGCAGCAGTTTTTATCAGTGCTTTTACATCTTTAGGGAAACAAGAGCCACCATATCCCGTTCCCGGATATATAAATTTATTCCCGATCCTTGAGTCGCTGCCAATTCCTTTTCTGACCATGTT
>JADHVR010000052.1 GCA_016783885.1 Bacteroidales bacterium | reverse complement strand
AAATATGCATATTTTTATCACCTGTTCGGCTCCATGTAAACATTTCTTCCCAGGCAATAAGGGTTAATTTTCTTTCAATTGATACTTGCGTCATTTCTTTCTGTTGTACACAATGCGGCCAACCCCAGACAATTGCACCCGCTCGTACCTGAAACAAATCTTCTACTAAAGGTTTAGGCATAATCACACAATCAAAATCTTTCAGTATTTCTTTTCGGGAAGCAACTCGTCCTGATGTAAGTTTAGCTATTTTGTTATCATCCATTCCGAATCTCAACCCATATCCTACTTCAAATGTAATTTTTTCTCTAAATATCAGAGGAATACGTTTTATATGTTCGGGATGAATTGCTACTCGCTTTTCATTTTCTTTTAATGATTTTCCAATCACTCCAACTGTTAATAATTTCATCATATTGTTTCCTTATATTGTCTAACGTATTAGTGTTTTAACCGAAATTCAAAATTAAACGAAAAATGTTAATTTATTAGGAAAAAGTTAAATTAAACGTGAATATTAACAAAAAGGTTGGTTTTGAATTTTGTTTAAAACATAGTTGGACTGAACCGCCTTACCGAGGTCACTTGTTAGTATTTCAGGGGTAGTAATGTCTAATTCTATGGGTATTCTATAAATTGCTTTTACCCCGTTAGATATTAGATTGCGAGTTTGGTTTAAATTTTTAACACATAATCTAACAGGGTGAATGTGCAAGGAAGGGTTTTTAGGCATATTTTTAAAGAATTTTGCAACACACATAATATAATCATTTAATTGCTCCCAAAGCTTAATGCTTCGGGAGTACGGTTTGGACATACTTCTCCTATTACGGTTATTACAGCCGTTTTACTAAGAAGTATACTAATGCTTAACAGAAATACAAAAATTGCAAAGGTCTGTTCAGCACGCATAACTGACTCTAATCAGCTATTGCTTCGCATACCTGATAAGATTCAGTATATTTCAAAGAGCCTTTAATTCCGGGACCGCATTATTCACTATTTTGAATTAGTAATTCCGGGTTGATTAACCGCCCCTTTTTACAAACAGGGCAAATAGAAACATCTCTACCGGTAGCCATTTCAATTATTTCGTGCCAGATAAGTCCTTCAAACTTTGATATAGATATGTTTGCTTTTAACCAACCAAAACAAATCGTTAATTTACCTGCCCTGTTTTTACAGGCAAGCAATCCAAAATACCTTATTTTGTAAAAGTTATTTGGCAGGATATGTTGCACAAACCTGCGTATGAATTCCAAAGCCGATAGCTCCAAAATTTTCCATTTGTTGTTGTCCCTGTAGTCTTTATAGCGTAACTTCACTTTCCCATTGTCCAATGAAAGTATCCTTGAATTTGAAATGGCCACCCTATGTGTATATCTGCCAAGGTATTCAATTACTTTTCCTGCCCCTTTGAATGTCTTTTTTGCATACACATTCCATGTCTTTGAATAAAGCAAAGATTTCACTTTGCCAAAATCAGAATAATCAACTTCTTTAGTTGTATTCGGTATTTTCAAGGTGCTTTGACTGTATTCTTTTTCAAGCATATCAATAAATTTAGCTCTGAATACCTTTGATAATGCCCTAACAGGAACAAAAAACTTTTTCCCCGAATATTTCCATTCCAATCCATCAGGGTCTAAACCACCTGCCGATACTATTATATGCAAATGCGGATGATAAGACAAGGTTTGCCCCCAGGTATGCAATACAGCGAGGAAAGCCGGTTCTGCGCCAAGAAACTTCGGGTTAAGGGCTACTTGCTTTAATGTTTGAGACGCAGCCCTGAAAAGAATATTGTAAACAGTACTTTGGTTAATGTAAGCCAAAGCATTAAGCTGATGCGGTAAAGTAAAAACAATATGAAAATACCTCACCGGTAAAACTTGTGCTTTAAGCTTATCTATCCATTTCATCTGTTTTGTTAACTGGCACTTGGGGCAATGCCTGTTTCGGCATGAGTTATACGATATCTGTTCGTGCCCGCACTTATTACAAACAAGTTTATGATAACCCAGGTCGGATGTCCTGCAACTTTCAATTGCCTTTATTGCTTTTATTTGCTGATATGATAAATTATTTTTTTCAATAAACTCACCAGAATAATTATTCAAAATATCAGCAACTTCAATTTTGCTAATTTCTATATTTGTTCCCATGATGCTAAATATTAAAAGTTATCAAATGGGCTTTTCATTTTTGAAAGATCAAAATTGACAAGATGGGTATAGATCATGGTGGTTCGGATTGAAGTATGCCCGAGCAGTACCTGGATAACTTTTATGTTTACATTTTGCTCAAGCAAATGAGTGGCAAACGTATACCTGAATGTATGAAAATGTGCATCTTTAATAATACCTGCACCTTTTAAGTTTTTTTTCAAAGCTTTTTGTACTGTTCCTCCACGGATGGCTTTTTTCTTATCATGCCCGAAGAAAAGGTAATCTACAGGGCGGTACTTTTTGAAGTATTTCCTTAAAATTTCAAGTGCCTTTTTAGATAAAACAGTATAGCGGTCTTTTCGTCCTTTTCCGCTCTCAACCCTTATTTGCCTGCCCGTCCGGTCAGGCGGGCATTCTTTCCGAATCAATATCTCTGATTCGCAGATTGCAAAGTTCATTTAATCTTACACCTGATGAGTAGGCTAAAGCAAAAATAGCTTCATGCTTTAGATTTTTTGTCGAGTTCAGAAGTTTGGTGATCTCCTCCGCAGAAAAAACTACAGGAAGTTTTACCTCCCTCCTGGGCCTTGAAATCTCAATGTCATTCCATTTTCGTTTTAAAATATAAACAAACAATACTTTAAAAGCACTGATGACCTGGTTGATTGTAGAAGCTGAAATGTGATCTTCCCTGATCCGAAAATCTAAGTAATCTTTTATCTGCTGATAGGTGATTTTGGACGGGGAAAGATTGTGGAACTTTGATACTTGCCTTAGTAGGCTGATGTAAGTTTTAATTGATTTGTTACTGTACTTTCGTACGCGCATCTCTTGCGCCATTAACTGACTTAAAGTTTTTTTTCCATAATGAATAAATTTTTAAGATTAATAATGTTGGAAAGATACGAAAAAAATCAAAACTACCGCCGAAGGCGGTTTAGTTCAACTTCTTATATGTTCACATTTTGTGTACATATCCAACAGTATTCTGCGGATATATACACCTTTTGTTGTTTATATTTCAAATCCATTTAATAGATTTTTTACGTTTTTAAGTTTTTTTATACTTACGTGCGTGTAGATTTCTGTAGACCTGCTACTCTTATGTCATAATAATTCTTGTATTATTCTTAGGTCAACTCCCATATCCAATAAATGTGTTGCGTAGCTGTGTCTTAAACTATGGAGTGTAAATTTACTGTTTTTTATTATTTTCAAAAATACAAAAAAATCTTTTAAATCATCGTTATTTTTTTTGAATCTTTATCTTCTCTACTGCCCATAGAACCACCTCATTCGTAGCCGGCAACTCAAACTCCGGTTCGATGTTATGGTTTCCGACGGCAGAGATAGCATCTTTAATCGCCATCCAAACCGATAACGCTGCTATGAACAGCGATTCGCCCACGGCTCACCCTGGTGGAGGATATATAATATTTATTAAATACTATTAAAAAGTTTCTTAATTTTCTGTTCAACTTCTTTTTGTAATACTTCATCAAGCTGTCCTAATTCCCTTTTTATTATTGATTTGGGTATCGTAACTAATTTGTGAATTCTTATAACAGAGGAAATAATTAGCCCTGTCTGTTTAAAACCAACGCTGCCTTTTTTTATTATTATATCAGTTTCTAATGGCTCTGTTGGAATTTTGGTGGAGATAAAAGCAATAACGATATGATCGTAATTTCCAATATAGTTTGTTAAACAGATAGCCGGTCTGACCTTTGCAGCAGAAAAATCATCAAACGGGAACGGAACTAATACGATTTTATATTTAATCATTGAATGGTTTTCCGTCTTTTGTTGAGTAAATATCTTCTTCCGGTTCATTAAGAAAATCAAAAGCAGGATTACCCGAAATGGCAGACAACCAGGTAGTTTCATCCTTAAATGCATCGTCTTCTGACATTAAAATAATTACTTTTACTCTTTTATCACGTGTTTTAAGAGGACGGTCTATGCGTAAAAACCCCTTTTTATCAATTTCACCGATTGTTTCTATTGCCTTCATGATGTTAATTCAAATTATTTTCAAAAATACAAAATATTTTTTAAAATCATCGTTATTTTTTTTGAATCTTTATCTTCTCCACCGCCCATAGAACCACCTCATTCGTAGCCGGCAACCCAAACTCCGGTTCGATGTTATGGTTTCCGACGGCAGAAACAGCATCTTTAATTGCCAGCTAAACCGATAATGCCAGCATAAACGGCGGTTCACCCATAAAAGTCTTTCAAGGATTGCTTATACAATAACATCATTTGACTCTATCAAAGATATTTAGGATACATTTCTAATCTAATCTGACTTTATTTCTACAATACTATCTTTTATTTTTTTTGGCAAGTTCTCGTCAAGCAATATTTTCATCGAGGATATGATTTTCTGATATGATCAACTGATTAATATTACTTAGCACTTCTATTGCCTGATCTTTTTTAACACTGGGGAAATTTTCCAGAAATTCTTCTAATGTTTCGGTTTCCAACCAATCAAAAAGGGATTGTACAGGAACTCGTGTTCCTGTAAAAACAGGTGTTCCGCCTAATATTTCCTTATCTATGGTAATTGATTTGATATTTAACATAAAGTATAGGATATAATATTTATTGTAATAAAAATAATGATTTTCATACCTGTATTTTAATTCAAATTATTCTCAAAAATACAAAAAAAATCTTTTAAATAATCGTTATTTTTTTTGAATCTTTATCTTCTCCACCGACCTTAAAACCACCTCATTCGTAGCCGGCAACCCAAACTCCGGTTCTATGTTATGGCTTCCGACGGCAGAGATAGCATCTTTAATCGCCATCCAAACCGATAATGCCAGCATAAACGGCGGTTCGCCCACGGCTTTGCTCTGCCGGATTGTATTGGGGTTGGGTGCGTTCTTCAGAATATTAACCCTGAAATCTTCGGGAATGTCGCCAATTGTCGGTATTTTATAAGTGTCGGGAGAGTGGGTGAGCAAATTCCCTTTTTCGTCGTATTTCAGTTCTTCGGTAGTTACCCAGCCCAAACCCTGGATAAATCCGCCCTGGATTTGCCCGCGATCAATACTTTCATTCAGCGATTTCCCGACATCATGCAAAATATCGGTGCGCAACAGCTTTACATAACCCGTTAATGTATCGACGAGAACCTCAGATACTGCCATGCCAAAGGCATAATAATGGAATGGCTTTCCTTTTCCCTCCTCTTTGTTAAAATGGATATCTGGGGTTTTATAGAATCCGGTTGCGCTTAAACTTGTTCTCTGCAGGTAAGCAATATTGATAAGGTCTTTAAAGGCAATTCTTCTTTCATGATGTTTATAATCGAAAACAAAATCGTCTTCAAAGAAAACACTTTTAAAATTAGTTGGTTCGTGCCTGCTTTCCCTGTTAAATTCTCCAACAGCTACTTTGGTAAGCCTTGCCTTCAGTTTTTCGGCAGCATTTTTCACTGCCATGCCATTCAGGTCGCTGCCGGAAGATGCGGCTGTGGCAGATGTGTTGGGAACTTTAGACGTGTTTGTGGCGTTCACTTTGATATATTCCCTGCTTACTCCAAGTTCGGCAGCAGCTATGTTAATGATCTTTGTAAACAATCCCTGACCCATTTCCGTACCACCGTGATTTATCAGTACAGTTCCATCCTTATAAATATTCACTAAGGCTCCTGCCTGGTTCAGAAAAGAAGTAGTGAATGAGATACCGAATTTAACAGGTGTGAGCGCCATCCCCTTTTTATAAAATTCATTTTCGATATTGAACTTATTTATTTCTTTCCTTCTTTGAAAATATTCAGAAGAGGCTGACAATTGTTTATAAAGCAGTGGCAACCTGTTGTTTTCGATGATCTGCCCGTAATGGGCTTTATTATTTATTTCTGATTTATAAAAATTCAATTGACGGATTTCCAAAGCATCTTTTCCAAGAAATCTTGCGATTCGGTCCACAATATCTTCAATCACAGCCATTGCCTGCGGACCGCCAAAACCCCTCATAGCGGTGTTTGAAGGCAAATTTGTTTTCCATGTATTTCCAATTACCCGTAAGTTGGGAATATAATAGGCATTATCCACATGAAATAAGGCTCTTTCAAGAATAGCCATTGTAAGATCAGTAGAAGACCCGGCATTAATATTCATTTCAATATCCAATGCTTTTAACAGTCCGTTATTTTCAAAACCAACTTTATATTTGCTTAAAACCGGATGTCGTTTACCGGTCATGATCTGGTCATCGTCGCGGCTTAAATGGATTTTAACAGGCTGACCGGTTGCATGAGCCAATAGTGCAGCCCATGCAGCATAATGGTTTGCCTGGGTTTCCTTACCACCGAAAGCGCCCCCCATACGTCTGATCTCAACTTCCACTTCATTTCGCGGGATTCCAAGTACTTCTGCAATTATTGCTTGTGTTTCGGAAGGATGTTGCGTGGAACTGAACACTTTTATCTCTTTTCCTTCACCCGGAATTGCAAGGCTGGACTGTGTTTCTAAGTACCAGTGTTCCTGTCCGCCGGTTTTTAATTCACCGTCTAAAACATGATTGGAAGACTCAAATCCTTTTCCGATGTTACCACATTCAATTTTTCGGGGAGGATGTAAACGGTTGTTTTTTGCTATGGCAGTTTTAAGGTCGAGGATAGCTTCGAGGGGCTTATATTCGATTTCAATAAGTTTTTCAGCCTCGCGGGCAATTTCAATATTTTCAGCAGCTATAAGTAAGATAGTCTGTCCGATAAAAGTAACTTCATTTTTAGCAAGGCAAAGTTCATCATGGACAACCGGACCCATTTGGTTTTCGCCCGGAATATCTTTGTAGGAAAGTATGGTTTTAACGCCATGAAGTTCCAGTGCTTTATCAATATTGAAAGATTTGATTGAAGCGTAAGCATAAGGACTACCAACAAAATGCCCGATTAATAAACGGTCAACACTTATATCATTGATATATAACGCTTCTCCGGTAACGTGTTTAATGGCGCTTTCGTGGTGTGGATTATTGGCATTATTATTCATCACTTTTAATAAACATTTTAATCCTCAGATAACAAATCATTAACCTCGTTTATTAATTCTTCAACCGGTATTATTAATGTTACTACATTATTTTCATTAAAATCAAATAAATCATTATAATCCCCTTTGTTCCTCATTTCATACAATTTATTAAAGGTTTTTCCTGCCTCTTTTTTTAATATTCCGGTTTTTATTAAAGATTGGTTAAAAGCAGACTTTAAACCTTTATGGGTTTTTGTATCAATATTCTTTTTTAATAAAAGTGCATTAATCGCATAAAAGCTTGAATAATAAAGACGATTTATACTGTCATTCCAAAAATTGTTTTGTGCTAAAAGTTTAGCGCTTTCAAGAGTTGAATAAGCCTTTTCAATTCTGTATTTAATATAATCATCCTTATAAGAAAAACTCATAATAATAATCCTTCTTTATTAACAGATTCATAAAAGGGGCTGAATCTATGCTTAGTCTCCCACAGTTCTTTTTCAACAATGACCGGAGTGATGATATAATCTGTATCCAATTCAATATCATAAATTGGATCAAGAAGACTATCCTCAAATTGATTAGAAATTTTCCTTTGGTTAACAAGGATTAACAAATCCCAATCAGAATCCGGCTTATTATCGCCCCTTGCCCTCGAACCATAAAGGATAATGGTAGCTGTAGGCTCAACTTCATGAACAGCTTTTTTAATTCTTCCTAATATTTGTTTATCTGAATTCATTACGGACAAAATTACAAATTACTATTTTACTTTCCATAGGCAATATCTTCCAGATAATTTTCTTCGTTGTAATGTCTTTCAATCTTACGTTTTCCTAATTCATTATGGAATTCCCACTTCGACATTTTAGCAAGCTCACGTGCTTTGCCCAATGAAAGGATTTGTCTGTCATACAATATAATTGCCAATTCTAATAATAATAAAGCAATTTTTTCCTTTTCAGGTAATTTTATTGCGTTGAATATTTCTGTAGGAATTTTTATTGTTGTTTCCATAATTACATTTTTATCAAATATAGTAATAATTAAACTTCAAAATTAATCTATTCGGTTTTTATTTTCGAATAAAACTTCAATAATAAATTTCCGGCAGCAATTTTTCTGAACTTTTTTCCTGACCTTGCATCGGAAATTGGTTTGAATTCGTTCTTCAAAATTTCACCGGCTTTTTTAATATTCTCTCTGCTCCATGATTTGTTTAAAAGAAATTTTTCGGTTTTTGTAGCACGCTTTGTAATTTCTGCCATTCCTCCGAAAGCCAGTAAAATTTCCTTAACAAATTGATTTTGTAATGTAAGCCTGAATCCTCCGCTTAAAGTCGAAATATCAAGGTCTTTGCGTTTCGAAACTTTATAAAATTTTATAATTGTATCTTTTTCAGGTTTGGGAATTATAACCGAATGAATGATCTCGTCAGGCAATAATTGGGTTTGCCTGTAACCTGTAATAAAATCTTCAATTAACAGTTCTCTTTCACTTTTTGATTTAAGAAGTTTTACTTTTGCTTTATAAGCAAACAATAAAGGTATTGTGTCGCTGATAGGAGAAGCGGTTCCTATATTTCCTCCAATAGTTGCAAGGTTCCTTATTTGTTTGGATGCGAATACATTGAACATTTGATCGAAAGCAGGTAATTTTTTCTTTAATCCTGATTTTATTTCTTCAAGGCTTAACCCCGATCCGATAATAAACTCATTATTGTTTTCCCTGAAAGTCTTTAATTCTGAAATCCGGGACAGATCAATAATGTTTTCGGGGAATTCAAACTTTTTAGTCTGCTTCAGAGCAATATCTGTTGAACCGTTGATAATAACAGCTTCAGGATAATTATTCTTCAACTCAAATACTTCCTCAGTTGATAATGGTTGAAAGTATTTTTGTTTTTCCGTTTCAATAGCAAGTGAATGGTTGTTATGTTGAATTTTTTTTAACAACTCAACTGTTTCATTCTTTTTTTTGGCAAAATGGTCATTTCCCAAAGAAGAAAGAGTTAATCCTGCATTGAGTATGGGTTGATATCCGGTGCAACGGCACAGGTTTCCGGCTAAGGCATCTTCAATGATATCCTTTGAAGGATTTTTGTAATTTTTATAAAGTGCAAAAAGCGACATCACAATACCGGGAGTGCAGTACCCGCATTGGCTTCCGTTCGCTTCAACCAAAGCCTGCTGAACAGGGTGAAGATTTACCTCATAACCGTTCCGGGTTGCCAGATTCTCAACAGTAATAAGTTGTTTGCCGTGTATCATCGGCAGAAAGATAAGGCAGGAATTAACGGCTTTATATTTCAGGTCATTATTTTCATCCGGTTCGGCAATAACTACGGTGCAAGCGCCACAATCGCCTTCGGCACAGCCTTCTTTTACTCCTTTGTGGTCAGGAAGTGAACGAAGGTAATTAAGTACGGTAGTAGTGGGTTTCAGGTTTTGATTTTTGAAATCAACAGTTGTGATTTTGTTGTCTAAAACAAATTGCATTGAATTATTTGATATTCCTGACATAAATGTTTTTAATCTGATAATAAATTATTAACCTCGTTTATCAGTTTTTCAACCGGTTTGAATAATTCTACCACACTTTTTTCATCAAACTCAAACAAGTCGTTATAATCCCCTCGATTTCTCATTTCAAATAATTTATTAAATGTTCGGCCACTTTCCTGGCTAATAATATTCTTACGAATAAAGTTTTCGCCAAAGGCTGACCTAACCCCTCTATGTGTTTTGGCTGAAATGTCATTTTTTAACAGGAGCGCATTTATTACATAAAAGCAAGAGTAGTATAACCTGTTTATACTGGCATTCCAAAATTTACCTTTAGTCAAATATTTCGCACTTTCTAAAGATTCTTTTGCTTTGATTAATCTGTAATTAATATAATCCTCCTTATTGTATTGTGTCATATTAAAATTCCTTCTTTTTGTATTGATTCAAAAAAAGGTGGTACATAATTTTGATTTTGAATTTGCCATGTGTTTTTGTTAATAACTATCGGACTTATAATGTTTCCTGTATCCCATTCAATTTCATATAACGGAAAAGTGATTTCATCTTCAAATTGATTTGAAACTTTCTTTTTATTCACAATTATTAATATATCCCAATCAGAATCAGGTCTGTTGTCGCCTCTTGCCCTCGAACCATATAAAATAATAGTTGCCTTAGGTTCAACTTTGTGAACCGCATTTTTTATTCTTTGTAAAAGTTGTTTATTTGAATTCATTACGTCAAAATTACAAATTTTTTCTATTCTTTCTGTCAATCAATTTCGCCAGAATACTAATAGCTATTTCCTCCGGCGTTTGCGCATTAAATTTTATCCCTATTGGCATATCCACTTTATCTAATTCTTCTTCAGTTAGAATATTTTCAGAAAGCATTCTTTTTCGGGCAAGAGCAACTTTATTTTTACTGCCAATCATCCCGAGATATGCAAATTGTTTTTTAGCGCATATTGCCAGTACATCTTCATCATAAGCATGTTTTGGTGTAACAATAACAATGAATGATTGCTCAGTAAATTCGATTTCTTTTGCAGCTTCAATATACTCTATATTTAAAAACCGGATTTTATTTTGGTCAAATTCCTTATCCAATCCCTCCCGATTATCGATAATGGTAATTGCAAATCCGAAATCAGGGGCGTATCTAACAAGCGCTTTTCCAATATGTCCGGACCCAAAGATGAACAACTGTTGTTGAGGTAAAACCGGTTCTATATAAACTTCTGCATCCCCTCCGCAATTCATTGAAAGGTCGTCATCGAGTTCATAACTGAATTTTGCCGGTATTCCTTTTGTGATAACTTCCAAAGCATCATCAATTACTTTAAGTTCAAGGCTGCCGCCTCCAATAGTCCCTTCCTGTGATCCGTCTTCAAACACAATCATTTTAGATCCGGTTTTTCTGGGAGAGGAGCCTTTAGTTTCGATTATGATGCACAGGGCGGCTTTTTTGCCGGAATTAATTATTTCTTTTATACTTAGCAAGATATTTTTCATGTCTTTCCTTTATTCTGTAACCTATTGGTTTTCTGTTTTTATATGTTGGTTCTATTAACTCTTTAATAATTTCGTAAATATTGATTATTTGTTCATTTTGTTCCAGTGCATTGGATTCAAGTGCCTCGATTTTTTGCAGGAGTTCTTCGTAATTTGTTATGAGTTTGCGCATCTTTACAAAAACACGCATTATTTGAATATTAACCTGGATTGCAACGGGGCTTCTTAATATGCCTGATAACATGGCAACACCCTGTTCAGTAAATGCCATAGGCATATATCGTGTTCCTCCCCAACTTGAGGTCACAATTTGTGACCTCAAGTTGTCAAACTCCTCCTGGTTTAGTTCAAACATGAAATCATCAGGAAATCTTTCTATGTTTCTTCTGACTTGTTGCTTTAATACTTTGGTCTCCACTACATATAGCTCTGCCAGATCAGTATCTATCATTACCTTCTGATTCCTGATTACATAGATTTTACCTGCAATAAATTCTTCTTTCGGTACTAATTTATCCATTTGTGATTGTGTTTTGTGACCGTAAAGTTTGCTTGAGGTGCCAGATTGGAACCTCAAGATTTAATAATATTTTTTATAAAAATCCAAAAAGTTATCTGCAATGGCTTTCCAACTGAATTCTTCTTCAATAAGTTTTCTGGCAGCCAATCCCATATTATTTCTTTTTTCATCATCTGTTAATAGTTCTATTAAAGCATCGGCAAATTCCTGAGGGTTGGCAGCATCTACCAGCATACCGTCTTTTCCGTTAGTGATAACATTTCTGATGCCACCGAATTTTGAAGCTATAACAGCTTTTCCACAAGCCATTGCCTCTTGTGTGGTCATGCCAAAAGGTTCAAACAAAGAAGGTAAAACAAATAATTGAGCCTGTTGATACAACGGCGCCATCATTTCATCGGCAACATATCCGATTTTATATACCCGATCTTGCATATTATTTTTCTTAATAATCTCATCCATCTTCGCAAACACACCGAGTTCCCTTGCCTTTGGATTGGGTGAACCACCACCTATAACCAAATCAACATCTTTTACCTTATCCTTTATTAGTGCAAAAGCATTTAATAAGAGGTCATGTCCTTTATTAGTGTCTATCCTTGAAAGACAAAATACGTATTTATCAGGAGTTTTCGTATCTATCTTCAAATCTTCCTCCGTTGGAATGCGGTAGCGGTAAATATCAACTCCCGGTGCAATGATATCTATGTTATTTGCATCGTAATTATAGAGTTCTTTCAATTTCTCGTATTGGACCTGTGTAGTTAGCGATAATCCGTTTACAGCTTTAAATAATCTCATCTCTTCGCTGTTCCTCAATTTGAAATTAAATTTCTTTTCCATCTCATCGGGGTCTCCGCCCATTTGATCTTGTTTCCAGGCTCCCAGGGAGTGGGGTGTGAAATAGCATGGCTTGTTCATTCGTTTTGCAACGTCAAGAGCTACAATTCCGGCATCAACATAATGTCCGTTATACAGATCGTAATCCAAATCATTTTCCTGAATAAATTTGATCATGTTGTCAGCTAATTCAGGCAAAAGATCATAAATAAATTCTTTGGGGACAAATCCCCATTCACCAGCCCTTATTTTGATAACTCTTACATTCGGGTTATCGGGAACCGGATTGATTTGTTGGTCGTTTTCATCGAACCAGCGGGTGTAAATGTCCACCTTTATACCCATTTTACCTAAGGCTTTTGCCAGTTCGAGAACATAAACCACCTGTCCGCCGGTATCAGTTCTTCCCAATGTAGGGATTGCATCGAAATACCCATGCGTGCTAAGCATGGCAATGTGTTTAAAATTATTTTTTCCCATTGTACTATACTAGTTCTTGTTAATAATAAGTGCTAAATATTTTTTCCCTTTAGGGAAATAAAAATCAATTTTACTAACTTTTGAGATAGCCTCATTATGAGGGGGTCGCATCCCATTCTTTTGTTATAACAATATCCGCCAATGCCTTATGCTTGGAGATAATTTCATGCTCAATCGTAAGTATCTTTTCCAAAAACTCGTCTTGCTTTTCCCTGGCTCTTTTTTTCCGTGATTCAAGGGTGTCAAGTTTATTCCTGTTAATAAACACCCGGCAATCAACATTTTTAAGTGTTGTTGTGTAAGTTCCTTCAGCAATTAAAACATCGTAATCTTTAAGATTAACGGTTTCTTTTCCTATTTTATCTGCATTAAAATCAACCAAAGGTTTGATGATTTCATAATTCCCATCAAGTACGTCTTTAATGTTTTGGTCAAGCAAATCGAGCTTTACTTCCTGCATTCCCACCCAGTTAATATCTTTTTCTCTTTGCCTTGCATTTGTTTTTGGCGGATACACAAAATAATCGTCCTGCCCGAATATAAAACTTTTTATATTTTCCTTTTCAAGGATTTCAGCAATTGAAGCAGCAATTTCCGACTTCCCTGCTCCTGATTCGCCTGCGATTGTTATAATATACTTATTTTCTCTGTTGCAGATTTTTCCGAAAATCATATCCACGACCTGTTTTGCTGCTTTTCTGTGATTTTCGTCAATAATTAGTATATCACCTTTCATATTGAATTAAATTTTTTATTTTTCTTCAAAATTACAATTTTATTCTTATTTTCGGAGTGTGGAAATCAGATCAAATAAAATCGGTGATATAAGAGGTCAATATAAACGAGAGCTAATTAATTTTTACAATGAAAAGGAAGCTGATGTTTTTATTTTTACACTTTTTCAGGAATTTGCCAGTATTACTAAAGCTGATTTAATCGTAAACCCGGAAAAGACCATCAGCGAATCGAAGTTGCTTAAAATCCATTTTGCGGTTAAAGAATTAAAGAATTACAAACCTATTCAATACATCACCTGTAAGGCAGAATTCTATGGAATGTCTTTCAGTGTTACTCCTGACGTGTTGATTCCCCGACCCGAAACTGAAGAACTAATTGAATGGGTAATTAAGGAAAATAAATCAGGAAAAGGATTGAAGATACTGGATATTGGAACAGGGTCGGGTTGTATAGCCATCGTCCTGAAAAAATATATGCCTGCAATGGAAGTTTACGGAATAGATGTTTCTGCTCAGGCATTACAAATTGCTCAAATCAATGCAGATATGAATAATGCCGATGTTATTTTTAAAGAGGTTGATATCTTCAATTCTGGCAACTTGCCCGACTTTGATATAATTGTAAGTAATCCTCCTTATGTACGAAAATCCGAAAGGAAACAAATGCAACGCAATGTGCTGGATTACGAACCCGAAAGGGCATTATTCGTTGAAGATAAAAATGCTCTGATATTTTATAACGCTATTGCTGATTTTGCCCGGACACATTTAAAGGAAAACGGAAAATTATATTGTGAAATAAACCAATATCTGGCAAAAGAAACAAAGAATTTATTCCAGCATAATGGTTTCCGTAATATCAGGCTTAACAAAGACATGAAGAGGAATTTCAGGATGATAAGAATGGTGAAATAAGATTATATTTCCAGAGCGCCAATTAAATCTTTTACCGATTTAATATTGTGGTGGTTCATGTATTCTTCAATACCATTAATGATCTTTATGGAGACCTGTGGATCGATAAAATTAGCGGTTCCTATCTGTACAGCCGTTGCTCCGGCGAGAATAAACTCAATAGCATCGGTAGCATTCATTATTCCACCGATACCAAAAACCGGAATTTTTATGGCATTATAAACCTGCCATACCATTCTTAATGCAACAGGCTTAACTGCCGGGCCTGACAATCCGCCGGTTACAGTTGATAGTAACGGTCTGCGGGTTTCAGCATTAACAGCCATTCCAAGTAAAGTATTAATGAGTGAAACGGCATCGGCGCCGGCGCCTTCCACTGCTTTTGCTATTTCGGCTATGTCGGTTACATTTGGAGATAATTTAACAATAAGTGTCTTTTTATAAACTTTTCTAATGGCATCTGTAACGGCAATAGCAGACCGGCAGCTTGTTCCGAAAAGCATTCCGCCTTGCTTTACATTCGGGCAGGAAATATTTAATTCAATAGCAGGGATTTTTTCAAGGTCATTTAGTTTTTCCGCTACCCCGATGTATTCTTCAATCGTTGAGCCGTTAATATTGGCAATGATATGAGTGTCGTAATTTTTTATCACGGGATAAATATTTTCGATAAAGTAATCCACTCCTTTGTTTTGCAATCCTACGACATTTAACATTCCTGATGCAGTTTCAGCCATGCGGGGGTATGGATTGCCTTCCCTGTTTTTTAATGTCAAGCCCTTCACAAATATCCCACCAAGTAGATTCAGGTCAATAAAATCTTCAAATTCAACTCCAAAACCAAAAGTGCCTGATGCTGTTGTAACAGGGTTTTTAAATTCGAGGTTATGTATTTTAACATTCATATCTGCCATTTCAGGAAGTTTACATTAAAAACAGGTCCTTCCATACAAACACGTTTATTCCCTTCAACGGTTTCAGTAACACAACATAAGCAAGCCCCGAAACCACAAGCCATTTTATTTTCGAGCGATACTTCACAATTTATGCTTCTTTGCCTTGCTATTTTTCCGATGGTTTTCATCATCGGTTCGGGTCCGCATGTATAAATTTTATCAAAATCAAAATGTGCCGATTGAAAGATGGAATGATCTGTTATCAAACCTTTTTCTCCAAGGCTTCCATCTTCAGTTGTAAAAAGCACTTCTCCGTATTTTTCGAATTCCTCAGTCAGTAGAATATTTTTTTTACTTTTTCCTCCTAAAAGAAATGTAGTTCGGATATTGTTTTTTCTGAGCTCTTTTGCAAGAAGAATAAAAGGAGCAATCCCTGAGCCGCCTCCAACAAGTAACGCTTTGTTTCCTAGTCCGGGTATTGAAAAACTGTTGCCAAGCGGATAAATAGCATTTACCTTATCACCTTTTTTGTATTTTCCGAGTTGTCCTGTTCCTTTTCCAATTATTTTTACATAAAAGCTAATGATCCTTTTTTTGTAATCCACGTTCAGGATGGAAAATGGTCTTCTCAGAAAAACATCAGGAGAATTATTAATGAGCAATTGTGCAAAATTTCCTGGTTTAACAGGCGGGATGTTAACATGTGATTTTAAACGAATGATGTAATTGCCTTCAACAGGATAATGAATGTCTTCAACTACATGATCGGCAATTACTTTTCTCATGATGTGTTAATAAATTGAGAGCATACCTTTATAGCCTAATTTCATTTTTATTGCAGTTTTTGTGTATTTTGGTGTCTTAGCGTTTTTGTGGCGTTGTTTTTTGCCACTAAATCACAAAAACACAAAATCCCACTAAATATTTTATTTCTTGGTTTTTTCAGCTTCTTTACTTGTGTCTTTTATCTTTTCAGATGGTTCCTCCTTGCTTGCTTCAGGCTTTTCTTTCTCCTCTTCTTTATCTTCTTCAAATTCAAGCATGCCCATCTCCTGTAAAAGATTGTACCAGTAAATTACCTTCTTAATATCTGAAACATAAACGTTTTCTTTGTCATAATCGGGTACTGCCTCTTCAAAGAATGCTTTCAGTTCGGCAGGATCGGATTTATACGAAATAGCTGCTTCTCCATTTTGTTTTTCAAAGATACTTTTGAGAACATCTTTTAATAGTAAATCTTCATCGTTAGTATAAATACTGATTTCCTCAAGTGAGCTTACACGCTCATGGACAAATGCAGTGAACCTTTTGCCATCTGATAAAGACTCAACCACCATTCCGTTTTTGGTTTGTGCCAGCATTTTATATAAGCCCGGCTTACCTGAAATAGACAAAATCTTACTTAAATCCATACGTGAAATTTTGGGAGCAAAAATAAGGAATTTTTATTTTGTAAAATACAAAATGCAATGTGAAAAATGCAAATTCTAAAAAATAAATGCAAGTAAAGACAGATTGCATCAGCATCAGACTATTTCTCGCCTTGCAGCTTCTTTAAGAATAATGTTATTCATCTTTTTCATCATCATCATCATCTTCTTCGTCACCCTCCTCGTCATCCTCATCTTCAACGTCAACCTTTTTAATCGTGATTTCTCCAGCTTTGGTAATTAGAACTTCAACTTCTGTTTCTTCTTTCTCTAAGGCTATCTCATAACCTGTAAAGTCTGGTTTTTCAACAAATTCAACTTCATCAATTTCAAAACCATCAAATTCGATACTTAAGCTTTTAAATACTTCAGAGGGTAAATCTTTCTTTTTTACTTCTGTTTCTGTTTCCAACCATTTGCCTGAGCTGTCAAAGCTTGCCGTCATTTCTTTACCATCAAGCCTGAATTCGGCTTCCCACTCGTTTGCTTCTTCCTGCTCCCATTTTAGCTTTTCAGCTTTTGGAAATTTAGCATCAAATGCTTTTTGTACAGCAGAAGGAGCGGATATTTGCCCACAAGCAGTAATGCATAGCAATACTACGAATACGAATAAAATTAAATTTTTCATTTTATAAGATTTTTTAAATTAATAATACAAAGCAAAAGTATAATAAAAATCTAAAGAAATTTTGAAGTTAAAAATCAAGAGTGAAATAGTTCAAGTTCTCAATAAATGAGTAACTGATTTTAATATTATATGTATCGCATATCTTTTTCACAATGGCTAAGCCCAAGCCAACGGATTTTGATGTTTGGTTTTCTTTATAAAAACGTTCAAAGATATTTTCGGGGTTTGAAAGAGGACTGTCTCCCGAATTGGAAATAATTAATTGCCTCCCTTTTATATTAATTTTTATATTACCTTTTTCTTTATTATGATTGATTGAATTAGAGATAAGGTTATTTACGAGCAAGTCAGCTAATAACGGACTCATAACCTTTAAAATGTCTTCATTCAGGTTTGTTTCAAGTTGCAAGTTTTTAAGGCTTATTAATTCCTTAAATTCAGATAATTTTTCTTTGACTACTTTACTGATGCTAATTTTTTCAACATCACTGAATTGCCTGTTCTCTATTTTGGTTAATAATAAAAGGCTTTTGTTCAATTTTGATAAGCGGTGAACAGAAGAATAGATTGATTTCACTTTCTCTAATTGTTCTATATTTAAACCATTGCCGTTAATAAGCGATTCCAGTTTTGCCCTGATGATTGTAAGCGGGGTCTGAATTTCGTGTGAAGCATTTTCAGAAAATTGTTTAACACTCTTATAATCCGAAATAACTTTTTCGGTAAGTGAAAAAATTACATTATTAAGTTCGTTAAATTCTTTAATATTTGTTGGTTTAAGGCGTAAAGGAGATAAATCGTTCAGCGAAAATTTTTTAACAAGCTTAAGGTTATTATAAAAGGGCAACCAAACCGATTTTGCAATCTGGCTGTTTACAATAAATAAAATAAGTACTAAAACAATAAAAGCCAGAAAAATTATCAAAGCAATACTTTCAAATAATTCATCAGATTCCAGCTTAGACTCCCTGACTATTATTTTGTATGTTTTGCCATTTATTTTTTTTATGGAAGTCAGTTGCCTGAACTCTTCCCCTTCTTTCTCCTGTAAGTTTTCAATTATGGTGTCAGAAAAAAAAACTTGCTCCTGCATGTTTGCAACTTCAACAACTTCGATATATGGCTTAATAACAGGAATAAAATTTTCGTTTATTATTTGAGCCGTAACCCTTTTTTGAATATGCAATAGTTTCTCATCCAACTCTTCGGATATAATGTAAAATAAAACAAAATTGAAAGCTAAACCCAGTAGAATTAATAAGGTTAGAGAGAACAGAAGGTATCGGATGTTTATTTTGTTCAGTAGTTTCATGTATCAGTAAACTTATAACCCATACCATAAAAAGTTTGAATATAGTCGTTACCACCACATCCGGAAATTTTTTTACGAAGGTTGTTTATATGGGTATATATAAAATCAAAATTATCGGCTAAATCAATATTATCACCCCAAAGGTGTTCGGCAATAGATTCTTTTGTTAATAAACGGTTTTTATTAGCAATAAAAAAAATGAGTAATTCGTATTCTTTCTTTGTTAAACCCAGGATTGTGTTATTAACCTTAACTGAGCCATCTTCGGGCTGAATTGCAACTTCATTAAAAACAATTTCCGGCGCACCATCAAATTTTCTTCTGCGTAAAACAGATTTAATCCTTGAATTAAGTTCGGCAAGGTGAAATGGTTTGGTTATATAATCATCTGCCCCGATATCCAGCCCTGTTAACTTATCATCGAGTGAGTTTTTTGCAGATACAATCAGGATACCTGTATCGGGGTGGATTTGCTTAAGCTTTTCAATCAATTGCAGCCCGCTTCCACCTGGGAGAGTAATATCAACAATTGCGATATCGTAATGATATACCCATATCTTTTCATCGGCACTAATATAATCCTGAGCTGTTTCGCAAACAAAACCCTCTTTTTCCAGGAATCCCTTAATTTCCTGAAGTAAATCCAATTCATCTTCAATGATTAAAATTTTCATGTCTTCAAAAGTACAATGAAATTTTAAAGGAAATTTAAAGTGATAAAAGATAGATACAAGTATTCGTTTTATATTAATAAAATCTTGTTGATTAAAAGGGGATTTTGCACAGACTATTACTATGCTTCACTTTACCGATTCGGATTTTGGGTATAAGATACACTATAATATCGCAGTCGGAGTGGCTACTTGCTATGGGGATTATTTTTATTTTCCTACTATTGAAATACAATGAAATTTCTTCATAAATAACGCCTGCCTGCCAGCGTGATAACCAACATAGTGGCAGGCAGGCGTTATTAGCTATTTTAAATTCAATTATTTTACCTGATGCTCATGCCCTTTGTTCAGTGCCCCATGCTCCATCCTCCACGCTCCATGCTATTCAATTATTTCTCAACCAGGTTCTCCTGCACCCTGTTAAGGTTTTGCTTATAGACTTTAAGGTAAGGATGCTCTTCTTTTTCAGCTATTTCAACAGCTTTTTTGTAGTTCTTTTCAGCCTTTTCAGTTTGTCCACTTTTTTCATAAGCCTCTCCAAGACTATCGTAAACATTTGCCGAAGCAGGGAACCGCTTTACATTTTCTTTTAATACTTTAATTGCCTTGTCAATGTTTTCTTTCTTGCCCAAATAGTAGTATCCCAGCCCGTTAATAGTATATTCGGGAGTTTCAATTTCATAGCCGTATTTTTCAGATAATGATTTGTGATGATTGTCAATGGATGCCAGTCCTTCTGCATATTCCTCCTTTGGTAATTGCCATTCGGAGTAAATTGATTCAAGTCCGTTATAAATACTTAAATGAGGAATGGACCCGTGATTTTCATCTTTCATCACCACATAAGAGAACTCCAATCCTTCAGGTGAATTTGATTTAACAATTTTGGTGAAATTTTCAACAGATTCAAAATAATCAGGTTCATCTCCCAGCGTCATATAAAATTGTTTGCTATTGTTGTAGCTTGATTTCAGTCCGGTTTCTGCTTTTTTTACCAATAAATTCTCGTCATAAGCCAAATATGGACTTATAGCAATATAAGCATCAAACGTTTCGGGTTGTGCTAAAAATGCATAAGCTGCGAAGGTTCCGCCAAGCGAATGTCCTGTAAGAATATTGTAAGGTTGTGTCCGGTAATTCTTATCTATATAAGGTACTAATTCATCAGAAAGGAAAGACATGAATTTGTCAGCTCCCCCTGTTGTCGGTTTTTTCTCAATCTTAGTTGGAGTAAAGTCTCTGCCACGGTCCACATTAGTAATGGCAACTACTATTATCTCGGGCATTAAACCCTGTGAAGAAAGAAACTGTACAATACCTGTTGCATGATGGAAATGATATCCGCCATCAAGCAGGTACATAACAGGATAATTGGAACTTGTTAAGTCATAGCTTTTCGGAAGATAAACCAACATGGTTCTTTCTTCATCAAGCGCTTTGGATTGAATGGTTACTTTTTTACCGATTACGATTTTATCGTCTCCGGCTTTCACCGTTGCAGTGTTGCTCATCATAAAAGCTGCTATCATACAGATAAGCAATGCTTTCGTTACACGAATTGATTTTTTTGTTTTCATTGTACTGATTTTTAGTTGTTAATAAAAAAATTACGAATTAGTGTTTAATTATTTTTAATGTTTGAATATTATTTCCGATATTAGACAATATGAAATAAATTCCGGGAGCTATATTGTTATTTGTGTTGTTCTTGTCATTCCATGATATAGAATAATCACCTCTGTTTAATTCTTCGTTTATCAATTCGGCTATTTTATTTCCAAGAATATCATAGATAGATATTTTAACAAGTGTACCCTCAGGGAGATTAAAATCGAAATAGATTTTATCAGAAAACGGATTGGGGTATATACTAATAATATTTAATCTGTTTTCCTTGTGTTCTTTTTTATTTGTAATGGCAATGGGTATAAAATCAACGCTGTTGTCACCATAATTCGGAACTGCCAAAATATTATCCTGAATATTGTAATTCAATCCGGCTGGTTCATCATGTCCTGTAGAAATAACTTCGGGATCACCTGTTAATTCAGGGCTGTATCTGATAATATATCCGGGGCTTAAATGTGATGCCAGATAAACATTGCCAAACTGGTCTTTAGTTATTCCATCATAATATCCGTAAGTTGTCGGGAAATTAGTGATAGCTGAATCTTCAAGGCTGATAGCCTGTATTGGCGCACCGGCTGTCCATCCTACAGTAAGAAGCCTGTTGTTAATATTATCATAAATACAATCCTGTGTCCATTGTGTTAAACCGCTTGTTATAAAATAATTCCATGCCTGAGTCTGAATATTTACCCTGAAAATTTTTCCGTAAGTATCGATAACAAAAAGGTTATTGTTTCCGGTATAAGCCATACCATCAAGATTACCGATAGTTGAGAGAGGCAGATTAAATATTTCTTCTGTTGTATTCAGGTCGAAACTTAGAAGTCCGTTGTTAGCATCCGAAACGAATAAAGTATCTCCAACAATACACATTCCGAGCGGGTTTTCAATTCCTGTTTTAAAATAGGAAACATCCCCGAGGCTGTCAACCTGAACAATGCTGCCAATATTAGAACTTGCGGCATTTGAAACCAAATACCTGTTTCGCGGATAATCGAACACAACACATTCGGGATGGTCGTATAGGTTAGGGTCTTCAAGCTTATTTTCGAACCATGATATTTTATTTGACAAATAACCGATAGCAACAAGGTCTGTGTCGTTATCCTTATCCATCATAGCCGGAACAACGCAGAATGACTGGGTAAATATACTGTTAATATTATGCTTAATGAATTGCTGGTTTCCTGGGTTTTCCCACCAGGCTAATTTACTTGCGCCTTGTGGAGCGCCAAAGAGATCACGGTCGCCATCATTATCCAAATCAGTTGCATCAAGCCATAGCGCACCGGGGAAGTAGGGGAGGGGGTGCTTAATAAATTCCTGAGAGCCATCATTTTCATACCAGGCAATTTGACTACTCATGCAAGCAGCAGCAAGAATGTCCATGTCGCCATCAAGGTCAACATCCCGGGCAATAACCGTATGAATAGCATCTATCAGGCTGTCAACCATGTGTTCATCAAAATTTTCATTTCCGTCATTCTCCCACCAAAGGATCTCATCATTTAACTCGCCACATGCAACAATGTCGAGGTCGTTATCGCAATCCATATCTTCCCCGTAAATAAAAGGTGATTGCTGGAAACGGTCGGAGATAAGATGTTTTGTCCAGCCTGTTGGGTTTTGTCCGTCATTTTCCCACCAGGCTATCTCACCGTTATGATAGTAAAAATCGAATCCCGAGCAAAGAATATCCAAATGTCCGTCATTGTCAACATCTTTTATGTCGATGGTATGAGCGCCGACAAAATTACTGTCAACAACGTATTCTGTAAAAATTTCATTACCATTATTTTCTAAATATAAAATTGTATTATCACCATATATAGCGGCAATGATATCAATTTCCTGGTCGTCGTTTACATCTTCTGCCCTGACAGACCTGACTTTATTTAAACCATCCCTAATGACTACTTTTGTAAACTCATTAAATCCATTATTTTTCCACCAGGCAATTTCAGCATTTGTATGAGTATTTACTCCGATGATGTCCATGTCCTCGTCCTGGTCAATATCTACGGCTATTACATCGGCCCCCTTAATGAAAGAATTTGTAATATTGTGCTGTACAAATTCCGGTTGAGCAAATATCAAAGTTGAAACCAGATTAATGAATACAGCAATGGCTACTATTCCGCTGAGTTTACATGTTTGTTTCATATTGTTTAAATCTTTCTTGTTTTGTTTTTATACTCTTTTTTATAACTAATGGCTTAGCCTGGAAAAAAATCGTTTACTACTGTCCGGGTCGGATTCTCATCAGTGATGTCATTATTATATCACGAACCACCGGTAACACCTCCTGCTCATACTTTTTTCCGGCATCATCATCAGGGTCAAGGACTAAAGCACACATTCTGCTACCCATATCCGAAGGCACTTCCGTCTGTTTAAGCATATCAGATGATTTTATCCGGTTTGCCTTCTGAAGTTTTTTTGTATATTTCAAGGCGTCTTTGAGTCTTTCTCCCGGAACTCTTTCTAACTTCGGGTCAACAGTTAAGAAATAATCCTGCAACGCCGCCATATCAGGTTTATCAACCTTAACAGACTCCTCTTGATTTTCTGTATCTTTTAAAAAAATATTGGTGAATTGTTCATTCAGGAAACGTTCAATCTTTTCCCTTTCAAGTAGTTTGTCAAACTGAGAAAATACATTGAAGTTCCATATAAAATATATGAGGGATATTCCAATAGTGATTAGAAGCCATATTCCGGTTTTATAAATTGCAGTTTTCATGGTTTAAATTGTTTTATAATTTTTTAACCGGATTTTATATAATCCAAATCGGAGATGAAATTACAACCGTAAATACAATTAACCACAGCCAAATTAACAAGTTCGTAATTTGGATTTGTGAATGGTAATGTTGGGCTTATGGTAGGAATTGTTGAGTTATTGAATTATTGAGTTGTTGAATTGAGGAATTATGTGAATTTAGGAAATAAATCGGTTGTCCTGCCAGGTTGAACGAGAGACAGGGGGCTGAATAACATAGGCATATGCCTTGTATAAGCAGGTTGAAAAAGAGACAGCATATAATTCATTTATTTTTTGTATGTTTGGGAAAATAATCTGAGAGAATACGTGCTAATCTGTGGTAAAGAAAAAAATAGCACCACAGATAGACACAGATTAACACAAATAAAAGCAAATAATGATGGAACTAAAAAAATTAAACAAAATAAGCTATGATATCATAGGCTGTGCTTATAGGGTACATTCCAGGTTAGGTCCTGGCTTATTGGAATCTACGTATGAAGCCTGTTTGGAGTATGAATTATTAAAGATGGAATACAAAGTTGAACGACAAAAAGCATTGCCAATAGTGTACGATGAAGTAAAATTAGATACAGGATACCGAATTGATTTATTGGTTGAGAATGAAATAATAGTTGACAACAAATCAGTAGATGCCATTGCACCCATACATAAGGCACAGGTTATGACATATTTAAAGTTATCAGAAAAAAAGTTGGGGTTATTGATTAATTTTAATGTTATGGATTTGAAGAAAGGGATTAATAGGATAATAATGTAAACAATAAATTCACTACAGATGAACAAAGATTAACACAAATAATCTGAGAGAATCTGTGTTAATCTGTGGTGAAAAAAAAGATAGCACCACAGATAGACACAGATTAACACAAATTAGATTTTAAACGGAACAAAAACGGGAATGTAAATTTTTTTAATTGTAGTTTATTTTAAACCACACTGTTAAATTATTAGAAAATTGCAAAGTTTATGCGCTTCAGTATATTTAAATAATTAATTCTAAAGATAAATGACAAATAGAAGAATATTTACTATCGGTGAAACCGTTTACGACATCATTTTCAGGAATGAACAACCAATGGCTGCCAAACCAGGAGGCGCTATGCTCAATACATCGATCAGTTTGGGGAGATTGGGACTTCCGGTTTCATTTATTTCCGAGATAGGTGAGGATGAAGTTGGTGAGAAAATTATTAAGTTCCTGTGTGAAAATAATGTTGTAACAAACAATGTTTACAAATTCAGAGATGGCAAAACCTCACTTGCACTGGCTTTTTTAGATGAAAGTGAAAATGCGAATTATTCATTTTATAAATTATACCCTGCGAAAAGGCTGGTGGTTGATTTTTCCGAAGTCAAAGAAAATGACATTGTCCTTTTCGGGTCCTTTTTTGCAATTACCGGTGAAGTGCGAGAGCAATTGATGAAATTTATCAGGAAGGCTCATCAAAATAAAGCTATCATTATTTACGATCCTAATTTCAGGAAACCTTACTTAGATGAATTACCAAAAGTGAAAAATCTTATCCTTGAAAATATATCTTTAGCAAGTATTGTAAGAGGTTCGGATGAGGATTTCAGGCTGATATTCGGAGTGGAAAATGCCGATGATGCCTTTCGGATATTAAAAGAAAACGGTTGTAGCTTTTTAATTTATACTTCAAGCGATAAAAACGTTGAATTCATATCGGAGGATATAAAGCTTGCCGTGCCTGTTCCGAAGATTAAACCTGTTAGTACAATCGGTGCAGGAGATAGCTTTAATGCAGGAATTATTTTTAGCTTATGCAGGCAACATATCAATTTGTCGGAATTAATTCAAATAGATACGAAGATATGGAAAGGTATTATTGAAACGGCGATTTCTTTCGGGGCGCATGTTTGCCAAAGTCTCGACAATTATATCTCAGAAGAATTTGCTGCAAAAAGATTATAGTAAGCGTTTTTTTTATCACACCTGCCTGCCAGCAAAGGCAGGGATTACACAAATTTTAACAGATTTTTTATAACTGTAAACCGAAGAATGAAAAATATCATTTTTTTTCAATGATTTCAAGCATAATTTTTGTATTTTTGCACCCCTTTCAAAAGTTCTTTGAAAAACTTGAAAAACTAAAATCGTAAATTACTATGGGGCTGACTGGATTTGACAGCAAGGACAGTGGGACTGTAAGCATGCCGGGCATTGAGAATAAGGCTCGTTAAAAACTGTTCTCACATAAATAATTGGCGAAACTAATTACGCTCTCGCTGCCTAAAATCGAAGTATAGTAGATTAAGGCTTTAACCTGACACTAGGTGTCGGGACGAGACATCCCGCAGGCGGACATGCCTGATTCCAAACTGACTAACGGGGTGCAGTATAATTTCGGGCTGGCTGAATGATGGCTCCGATCATCCGGCGAGATTAAGGAGATAAGGTTTTGTTTTCGGGTGTCTTTTCCCGGGCAAAACTCGAAAATCAATAAAAGGCTAAGCATGTAGAAAGCGCTCTTGCTGCTTGTTTGGACGAGGGTTCGACTCCCTCCAGCTCCATTTTTTTAGTTTCAGGTTTCAGGTTCCATGTTTCAGGCTTGCCAAGTGAAATGCGGCGAAGGAGCATATTTTATCGTGGTTCAAAGTTTAAAGTTATTATTTAATATTTCTTCCGAATTTTTCATTCTTCATTCATCAATAACTAATCATTTATTCCTTATCAAAACCTCTGTCGCTCCATAACCAAACTGCCGCATGGAGGCATCCCTGATTTCTACATTCGGGTAATCTTTAAGAATTTCTTTAATAGCTGTTTTTAAAACTCCTGTTCCTACCCCATGTATAAAAGTTACCTTTGCTAACTGATTGGTAATAGCGCTCTCAAGGCAGCGGGTAAAGTAATTCACCTGTACCCTGAGTTTTTGTGAATCATCAAGGCTTTCATAATCATCTGCCAGCTCATAAATATGCAGGTCAACTACGGCTTCGCGCGGGCTGGTTTTGTGTTTGTCAATAATGTGTTCGGGTTCTATTTCTTTTGCTTCGGTAGTAACATGTTCTTCAACTTCATCCTTATTAATTATTTCACTTTGGAATAACGAGGTTTGAGCCGATAACGGCAGCAGAGAGACAAGAATGGCTTTTCCTGTGATTATTGCTGAGTCTTTGTAGTTATTTTCCTGGTAAAATCTTGTCGGTTTTATTTTAAAATTCGTATTTCCCGGACTTAGCACCTGTTTATCCTCATCTTTATGAAACAACACCTGCACAACTCCTTTAGTCCATTCTTCAATTTCTTCCCTTTCAACCGAAGTCAGCAAAACCATAGCTTCAGTATTAACCGAACCGTAATCTTTACCGGTAAAACCTCCCTGCTCTTTTTCGAGGAATATGCTGTATAAAATGTCAAAGATGGTATGATTGACTAAGTAAATATCAATCATTCCGGTAATAAGCCATTTTTGATCGTGTGGGACAAAAGCCAGGTAAATACCATGTTCTAAAGTTCCTTTTGCTAAATTATTCAACAGCGGAATATTTCTTTCGTCACTTTCGTAAAAAGATTCCTTAACCTGCGGCACGTCAATATTAAATTCTTCACGGAATATATGATTGGGAGAGTCAGCCGGGGCATCTATTTCTATTTTGATCAGTTCGCTGGTCAGTGTAGGAATTTCAAAACCATCTTCAATGGTTACGTTTACCAGACTCGGGCCTATAATTTTACTCACCACTCCTCCGCCACTTTCATTCAGAAATTTAACCTTATCTCCGACTTTGAATTTCATATTTCTCCTTTTATATTATTTTGCAAAGTTATTGCTTTCATTTTTTATTTTTTACTTTATTTTTGCCTTTTAAATAAAATCTTAATAAGATGAAAAAAATTATTTTTCCTATTCTTGCAGTTCTGTTTTCAGTTACTTCGTTCCGAGTTATGGCTCAGGATAAAGGAAGTATTGATAAAAGTTTGTTAAATGCAATGCGGGAATCATTAAATAATGATAAAAATTCCAAAGCCATAATGAATGCTGTTTCTTCAAACAATATCCGCAAGCTTGCCCTGAACCGGGAAAATCTTGGGAAGATTGATACTTATTTCTCTCACAGGGTTAAGTCGGCCGGAATAACCGATCAGAAATCCACAGGCAGGTGCTGGCTGTTTACCGGCTTAAATATTTTAAGGTCGAAAGTGATTGAAGAAAAAAATCTGGAGAATTTTAATTTTTCGCATAATTATAACTTTTTCTACGATCAATTGGAAAAGGCGAACCTGTTTTTAGAAGGAATTATTGCCACGGCTGACAAACCTATGGACGACAAAAAAGTGGAATGGCTGTTCAAACATCCGGTTAACGATGGCGGGCAATGGACAGGAGTGGTTGATATTATAAATAAATACGGGTTGGTTCCTTTGGAAGTTTTCCCTGAATCGTATAATAGCGAAAATACAAGCCTTATGTCAAGTTTTCTGAGGAGAAAGCTAAAGGAAGACGGGATGAAATTACGTGAAATGTATACCAATGGTAAAACAGAAAATGAGTTAAGAGAGAAAAAGGAAAAAATGCTGTCGGATGTGTACAGAATACTTGCAATAACTCTTGGTGAACCACCTGCCGAATTTTCATGGCGTTATAAAGATAAAGACGGAAATTTGTCTGAACTGAAAACTTTTACACCAAAATCGTTTTTCGTTGAATTTGTGAATATTAACATGGATGATTACGTTATGTTCATGAACGATCCTTCAAGGGAATTCGGGAAACCATACGAAATCGAGTTCGACAGGCATGTTTTTGAAGGGCAAAACTGGAAATATATTAACATGGAAACAGACA
>JADHVR010000131.1 GCA_016783885.1 Bacteroidales bacterium | reverse complement strand
ACGAAACCAATGGAGGTTTATTATGTCAGTAGAAAGTGCCAGAGCATTCATCGAAAAAATTAAGTCAGACGGAGAGTTCAGTAAGCAGCTCAACGAAGCAAAAACGAAAGAAGCACGCTTAAAAATTGCTAAAAAAGCAGGATTAGAGTTTACAGAGAAAGAATACAAAACTGTTACCTCCGAACTCCCAAATTGGACTATGGACAGATGGTTGGCAGCAAGGCGGGCTTACGATGAGTTTGAGACCAGTTGGCTGGCTGGCGAATTTAGTCCTTGGCGGAGCGATTTAAAAGTTGTTGACTGAAGTTGAAACAAAAATATTAAGTTTTTAACCCGTCGCTGCCCCTGACCTGAGAAACGCGGCTTCTTTCATTTGGAAGCGCCAGGTGTGGCAGTCGTCTGTAGCTTTTTAATAGGCGGTGATATAGTTTTCTCAGGCAGGTGAGCTTCACGTAATCAATAAATCTTATTTTTTTATAAAAGCAATTGGTATGCAATGGCCAAACTGCTATAAGGCGCAGACCACTCATTCCATTCTGGTCAGGAGGTCATGGTTAGCAGATGTTCGATGGTAATTTTATCTTTTCCATCTGTATCGAGATGCTGATGTTCCGGTAAATAATCAAATATAGACTGATGAGCACTTTCGATAAAACCATGATCTATTGCGATGTCGGTACAAGCCGATGTAATGCTTTTATGCTCTTAATTGATTTACAATATAAAGTTACTTCTAATATAGCATCTTCGCAATTCTGGGGCGAGTTATTTTTATCTGCTCGTAGTCAAGTTCCAATCCCATAGGTCCAAGAAGCTTCCCGAAGTAATCGTAAATACCTTTGACAGCCTCGAAGGGAATAGTAACCGATTCCAACGCAGTTGATCCGGCATTGTTCTTTATATTTTTATCAGCACCATTGGTCAGCAGGGCTTCAACGATCTCCTTGCGGCAAAAGAAAGCAGCGGTGTGAAGTGGAGTTGACCCTTCATTATTTTTATAGTTCACATCAGCCCCGGCTTCTATCAAAGCCAAAGCCACCTCAGACTTTCCAAATACTGTTGCTGTAATCAGCGGACTGGAACCACCCGATGGATCTTTTTCATCCAGGTTCGATCCAGCCTTAATGTGTTGCCGAATTGCTTCAATATTTCCTTGAAGGGCTGCCTCGTGGAGTCCTGCTTTAGGTGGGGTGATGACTGATTGTGAAGTAGAAGCCTGCTTATTCTCCCCGGTTGAGTTCTCCTTATTTCCATAATTGATAAAAGCAAAAAGCGTAACTACTAATACTGCTAAGGTGGCTAATTTCAAAGAAGTATTCGTTTGAAATAATCTTCTGTATCCATAAATAATGATATTACAAACAATAAAGGTTAATGTTGTTAGAATAAAATATTTAATAAAAGCCGGGATGGGTATATTTATCAGGATAAGTGCAAAAACGCCCAGCACGATTATATGAATGATATAAACGGAATAAGAGTTTTTATTTATTTGACTCATTAAGCTGTTGCTTTTGTTGAAGTTAAATCTGAAAACGTGAATCAAAATGTACAAAAAGCTCAACATCGACAGGAGAACAGAAATGTAATATAGAATCCTGTCAATCAATTCGGAAACGAAATAGTAATTTCTTTCGGGATTGATTATATTGAAAAAGAAGTTCAATGCAACTGCAGTAAAAACACCTAATGAGATTGTTAACACCACATTTGATAAAATATAATATTTCCTGTTTTTCTTTTGTGATTCAAATACATTGAGTTTATAGCACAAAGAACCCAATAGAAAGACCATAAAATATACCAGTAACCTTTCTCTTTGAAAATGAAGAAGTGGGGAATGAAACCAACCTCTAAGTTCGGCAGTCGAAATAACCAGGCTATATATTAGCCCAATTATAAAAGTTAAGAGCACTCCTGTTTTTAAAGAAATCTTTAATGACAATAAATTGGCCCGGGATAGGGCTAAATAAAAGACTTGAAATAAAAATATAACGGGTAAAAACCACAACCAATTTTGAGTCGGGTTATCGGCAAAGAAACCTAAATTCCCCCCTGCTCTTTGGAAAAAGTGAAAGTATGAAAACCATTCTTCCTGGGGCAAGCCTCTTGAATACAGAAAAATTGCCTTATAGGCAGGGATCAAAGTAAAAACAGCCACAATCCAGGGTAACATTATTCGTTTGAATTTGGATTTAAGAAAATCCCAGGCTGTTTTATTTTCTACTGAAAGAGGTATGAAATAACCTGAAATAAAAAATAGATTAAACATCACAAAGAGATCCAAATACATTCGTACAAGACCTAATGAACTGTTTTTGACAGGGTCACTGACTATCCAAATACTTTCTAAAATAGGTTCATAAATAATTCCTGCGTGTAATAAAACCACTAAGAATATTAAAACTGTTCTTAAGTTGTCTAAAAAATAAATTCGTGTTTTCATTGTTTCAAGTTTTAAAATTTGACATTTTTTTTATGAAGCAAAGTTCCGTCAAACAATGAGGCAATACTAAACATCTATGCGCCTATTAATATCAAGTTTGGTGAAGCTGTTGTAATTATGGTGAAAGGGTATAAATTATGACGCAAATGATGAAATAAGGGTGAAAAAGTAAGATGAAAAGGGCTATTTCATTAAATAAAGAAATTCGACTTTAATTATTCGTATCTTCGCAATAATTTCTAATTTCGATTTAACTATTAACGACAATGCCGGATTCTCACTCCATAGAAAATGATTTTTTAAGTAAGATCATTGAAATTATAGAGGAGAACATATCCAATGAGCGGTTCGGAGTTTCTGAGCTTGCACATGAAATAGGTATGAGCCGCTCCAACCTGCTTCGTAAAATCAAAAAGTTAACAAAATTATCCGTTAGTCAGTTTATCAGGCAGGTACGTTTGCGACATGCAATGGAAATGTTGAGGCAGACTTCCTTAACTGTTTCCGAAATATCCTATAAGGTTGGTTTTAGCAGTACATCCTATTTTATCAAATGCTTCCACGATTATTATAGTTACCCGCCCGGGGAGGTCGGAAAAAGAGATTTAAACGAAAGTGATTCCAATCAAATTGGTCAACCTTCACAATCACATCAGTTGGCTGCGATCATGTTTACCGACATCCAGGGATACACTGCCCTGATGCAACAAGATGAGGTAAAAGCACTTGAATTCAGAAAACGGCACCGGGAAGTGTTCAATGCTGTTACCAAAAAATTCAAAGGTAAAATTTTACAATACTATGGAGATGGAACTTTGAGTACATTTAATAGTGCCATTGATGCTGTGAGGTGCGGAATAGAACTGCAACAGGCTTTCCGGGAAGAACCTCAAATTCCGGTGAGAATTGGGGTACATAGCGGTGATATCATTTTCACTGAAGATGACATTATTGGTGACGGCGTAAATGTAGCTTCCAGGATCGAATCTCTCGCTGCTGTGGGGAGTGTTTTTATCTCAGAAAAAGTATACGACGAGGTCAAGAATCAGCCGGGAATTCAAACCACTTCCATGGGTAAATTTGAGCTTAAGAACGTGGGTAAACCTATGGAGGTGTTTGCCATCACTAACCCGGGCCTGGTAGTTCCCAAAAGGGATCAAATTATCCGTAAAGTAAAAAGCGAATCACTCAATAATAATAAGGAGTTCAGGGCAAAGAGGAAAAGGCTTGGGATTAAATGGGGTTTTATTATATTGGCTGCAATTTTAGTAGGGTATCTGGTTTACACCGCAATCATCTTTGAAATAACCAAACAGTTCATTCCATCTGATCAAACGATTACCAAAAAGTCCATTGCGGTTTTACCATTCATAAACGATAGTAATGATTCTACCAACGTTTATATAATTAACGGATTAATGGAATCCATATTGAATAATCTTCAAAAAATTGAAGATTTGAGGGTAATTAGCAGGACATCCGTTGAAAAGTACAGGAACAATCCTAAAACAATTCCGGACATTGCGAAGGAGTTGAATGTGAATTATTTTGTAGAAGGCAGCGGTCAGAAAATTGGTGATCAGATTTTACTTAATATTCAATTGATTGAAGCTCCAAGTGATAAACACTTGTGGAGTGAACAATACAATAGGGAAGCAAAGGAGATATTCAAATTGCAGATGGATGTGGCAAAAAATATTGCAGATGAAATACAGGCAATTATCACACCAGAAGAGGAAGAAAGGATTAATAAAGTTCCTACTGATGACCTTGTTGCTTATGATTATTTTTTAAAAGGTCTTGATTTATTGAATAAACCAAGTCGTGAGAATCTGGAAGATGCAATTCCATATTTTAAGAAAGCAATAGAACATGATAATGAATTTGCCCGCGCATATGCAGCTGTTGCTATAGCTTATTACCTTTTAGATGAAAACCAGGCTGAAAAAAAATATTCTGCTCAGATAAACCATTATGCTGATAAGGCATTATTATTCAATTCGCAGTTGCCCCAAAGTTTAATTGCAAAAGCCTTATTTTACATGAATAATGAAGAATATGAACTGGCTGTTTCTTATTTTGAAAAAGCTTTGGAATACAATCCGAATTATGACCTGGTCTTTGTTTTCCTGGTAAAATTATATGTGGATCATCTTCCTAATACAGAAAAATACCTGGAATATGCACTTAGAGGAATTAAAATAGATATCGCAGCATACGATTCTATTACCACAAGCTTTATTTATTTACACCTAAGCAATGCCTTTATACAATCCGGTTTTATTAATGAAGCTGAGAAGTACATTAACAAGTCCCTGGAATATCATCCGAAAAATCTGTATTCCGCATATGTAAAAGCTTTCATCCTGTATGCAAGGAACAGGGATCTTCAGCAAACAAAAGATCTTTTAATTGAAGCATTGAATAAAGATTCAACCCGATTGGACATCATGCAGGAAATTGGAAAAATCTGTTATTTTATGAGGGATTATGAAAGTGCTTATTTTTATTACAAAAAATATATAGAAATTAAGGAAGCTCTGAACCTTGATATTTACAGATATGAAAATGTTAAAATTGGAGTCGTGTTATCAAAAATTGGTCTGACAGAGGAATCAGAAAAATATTTTAGGGAGTATAAGGATTATGCTGAAAATGATAAATCTATTTATAAACATCTAACTTTAGCAGCGTATTATTCGTACAAGGGTGACACAGAAAAGGCTATTGAACACCTGAAGATTTTTTCACAACAAAACAATTATCATTATTGGACAGTGATTTTTACGCAAATTGATCCTTTAGTCGATAATATTAAAGATCTTCCCGAATTCAAGGAAATTATGAATGATATAGAAACCAAATTCTGGAACAATCATAAGCAAATGAAGGCTTCACTTGAGGAGAAAGAATTACTCTAATTTTAGTACGCATATAATTGATTATATATTTGCGGTTAAATTTGTTGGCTAAACAACTAGATTAAATCCTACTTAATTCTATCAAAAAAGAATACTCAATCTTTGAAAAATATATACTTTCCTAATAATGCAAATACAATTTTATAATCTTTTCATATGCTGCACAACTCATTTATATAATCGCCAAAAGTAAATATGAATTTATAAATTTCCAAAAGTTATAATAACTTTATTTTGAAACAAAAATAGAACATTTATTTTGGAAATTCAAAAAATGATTGGGTTTACTTTTTTTGATTTTTTCTTCATTATATTGTCTTATTATACTTGTTTTGCAAACTGAAATTATTAATTCAACCTAAATGAAAACACCAGTAAAACTGAGTGAGATAATTGAAGGAATGGAAATGCAATCGGATGAAATGTCCGGTTATGTAAATATTAAAACCGGTGAGGTTACATGGGCTTCATCTGATGATTTGTTATTTGCGGAGGATGAGGATGAAGATATAGACTTATCCGATTATCCCGAATGGCAGCAGGAAACAATTAAACAAGCACAAAAAATATTATTCAGTGAGGATTATCTTTCATTGCCTTCAAAATTTGACATTCACGATTATAGTATAATGGAGGATTTTTGCCTTTCGCTGGAGGATGAAAGGCTGAGAGATAAAATGTTTAATGCAATAAAAAGAAAAGGTGCATTCGGAAATTTTAAATATTATATTCTTGAACATAATATCGAAAAGGATTGGTATCGGTTCAGGGAAAGTGCTTACAAAGAAATTGCCGTGGGCTGGTGTGAGGATAATGATATTCAATACAATGATGATGTAGTAGTTAAGGAACCTGAAATTTTTGAAAAACATGATAAATCGGGGCAGCCTGATACTGATAAAATTGATGAATACACACTTGCATTGCTTTACTTAGTTATGCAAGAAGATGATTATGGTACCAGAGCCTGGAAAGGATTTGACTGGGAAACTTTAAACCGGTTGCACGAGAAAGGATTTATAAGTAACCCAAAAGGTAAGTCAAAGTCGGTGGCTGTTTCAAAAGAAGGGTATAAGAAAGCAAAAGAGATGTTTGAAAAGTTGTTTGTTGACAATTTGTAAAGTTTTTAATAACAATTAATTTGATAATTTATAGCTAATACTTTTGATAAGCAATTTCATGTATCTTAATGCCTTTATAATCGAATATGCTTAATTTCATCCAACCATAATAATATTTTTCGTTTTTTCTAAACATAAACACTATGAATTTTTCTCCTATGTTATTCCAAAAACAATGTTTTATTTTATAAGACGTATTGTAGATTATTCCGTTTTCAAACCAACTATAAGAGGTTTCATCATTACTTGCAAATTCCAGCACATCATTCGACCAGACGATATTAGTATTTAATTCATCTCCGTATTGAAAAATCTGCGGCCAATTTTTGTTGATGATATTTATACTGTCTGCTTCCGGGCACTGGTAAAGGGTGTCGGAGTTATAATACGTATATACAAATATTGTATCACCATAAATTACTGTACATTTATGAAGTGTGTCCGGCTTTTCGATAATTGCTATTTCAATTTGAGAGTGCAAAGGTTCTATTAAAGCTCTTTTGCTATTTATTCCACCAGGCGAAATAGGATGTTCACTTATTAAATTAAAATCGTTTTCTCCGTCATTATTGACATCAATCTCCTGGTTTACATACCCGTGTGGATCAGAAAGAATTTCTATCGGTGGATTATATGTTTGATATGATAAAGAGTTGTTATCGCACTGTCCTATTATAAATTCCTGGTTTGGATTGGGTGTATCTTTACTACATTGTATTCCAATTAATAAAAAAGCTGAAAAAATAAATAATTTACCTGTAAAATTTTTCATCAGAGGTTTACTTGCAATAAGTTATTATGCTTTGAAATAAAGATTTTATTATCAGGCAAGCATTTCTTTCACCTTATCGGCAGCTTCCTGAAAACGAATAGCAGAATGAACTTTTAATCCTGATTCGTCAATTATTCTCTTTCCTTCGTCTGAATTAGTACCTTGCAACCTGACAATGATAGGAATGTTAATTTTACCGATTCTTTTATAAGCATCCACAATACCCTGAGCAACGCTGTCGCATCTGA
>JADHVR010000051.1 GCA_016783885.1 Bacteroidales bacterium | reverse complement strand
CTGAAATTCTGTAACTTATCATCCTGAAAATTCTATGAAAGTTTTAAATTTGACTAAAAAAATACAAAGGATTGTATTTTCTGAAATATTTTTCTCGAAATTTGAGCAGATTTAAAGTTTGTGAATTAATCAGGCTAAAAAATCATCCACAAGTTTTTTCTCACTTTTTTCTTGTATAGTCATAAAAAAGTCAGTTCCGAAAAGTATCCTGTTCCTGAATTTCGCCCGAACCCCTCACATCCAATATTTCCCATATTTTCACAAATATTCTCTGTCCCTTATAAGCCGGAAAAGTAGCAGTATCAGTAACAATTCGGATTGTTTTCCTGCCAACCGCTACTGCGGCTGCTCCTAATGTGTTTAAATTATAAAGTATCAATTAGCATTTCTTGACAATGATTGAAAAAAGAAGCCCTCGTGGAAAAACACAGAGAATCTATGAGTAAACGTTAATATCCTCTATTCCCCTAAATTCTCCCTTAATTTTGACATGAAATAGTTTACATAGCTTGACGAATGCTCTCCATGACGTTCAATAATATTGTCTTGTGCAATTTTAAATGTTGCATGCTGACCGGCAATCTTTGAAAAATAAATGTCGAATTCATGCAATTGTTCATCTACCATGATTATTTTTACTAGGTTTTCATTTATTTGTTTTGCAGTCAGATTAGAAAAACAAACAGGACAAAAGAATTCAACCTTTTCACTTTCAAAAAATTTCAAGCTTGGGTGACTTACATAAGTATAATTACCCACTTCAGGATTTAATAAAAGCAAGCCCTGTTTTTTCCCTTCTGCGGATTTAACTGTAAAAATAATGTTGTTCCAGACTCGTAAATATGAGCGGCAATTTGGGCATAAATAATGAACTTTCATTGGTTCAGTTTTCATAGCTATTAATTTTTGTATTAAAGTATTACAAATATACAAAAGTTTTCCCAAAAACAAAGTATTTCAATAATAAAACCGTAACTAACAACTCGCAAGCAACTTGCGCCACTTTCAATCACTTTTTGATTATCAATAAATAATCATATAAATATCCTCCCAATTGCGCCCGTACGGGTGCCACTTCTTTGACAACATTTCTAATCTATTAATTCAATATTTAATAGTCCTTTAATTCCTGCATAACCCATTGCACTGCTATATAAATAATCTTCCGGTAGACATACGGATAAATTGATCGGTTAATTGGGCTAATAATAAATTTTATAAGGATATATTAATACCTTTGTCCTCTGATAACAATAAATATTTGAAACAATGATGAACAAACTTATTACAATTAAAAATTTCGTAGCCCTTTTAATAATGGGAATTATCTTTCTCGTTAATTCAAAGGCAATTGCCCAAACGGAATCTGATGAACCTGGTTCAACATCCAACAAAGTACCACTACTTGAAGTGGCTGAAGGCGAATACATTTATGAACCCCGCGATAATTTTGAAACATCGCCGGCTTATTCGTATTCCTCTCCCTGGTTCACCACGGTTCAGGTGAATGTAAATGAACTCGGACAAAATATTGTCGGTGATGCAGCCAATGAACCTTCCATCGCATTCGACCCGACTGATCCTAATAAAATGGCCATTGGCTGGCGGCAATTCGATAATATAAACAACAGCTTTCGCCAGGCAGGATTTGGTTATACTACTGATGCAGGACAGACATGGACTTTCCCCGGCGTTATTGATCCAGGGGTATTTCGTTCCGACCCTGTGCTGGATTGTGATACTGAAGGTAATTTTTATTATAACAGCCTCACTGTTCAGGGAGAAGATTATTTGTGCGACGTTTACATATCCGCGGATGGTGGCAACTCATGGGACGATGGGACATTTGCCTATGGAGGTGACAAGCAATGGATGTCGATTGATAAATCGGGAGGCTTGGGTTCGGGAAATATATACGCGTTCTGGACTTCCTATTACAGTATTTGTGATCCTGATTTTTTCACCCGTTCAGTGGATGCAGGCTTTAGCTATGAAGATTGTTCCAGTATCCCAGGCTATCCTTACTGGGGAACGACGACAGTCAGTGCTGAAGGCGAGCTTTACGTATGTGGAGCACAATGGGGAGGTAATTTTATGGTAGCTAAATCATCGAATGCACAAAATCCGGGTCAAACCGTTACATGGGATTTTTCCACCACAGTTGACCTCGATGGTGAAGTTGTTGGATTTGGAGGATATAATTGCCCTAACCCAACCGGTTTGTTAGGACAGACAATAATTGCCATTGATTCGAGTGGCGGGCCAAGCCATGGTAATGTTTACATTCTTTGTTCCGTTGAACGTTATTCAACACCTGATCCCCTTGATGTGATGTTTGCAAAGAGTACAGACGGAGGTTTAACGTGGAGTTCACCTATCCGTGTAAATGACGATCCCGGGAACAATGCCTGGCAATGGTTCGGGACTATGTCGGTCGCTCCCGATGGACGCATAGATGTTGTATGGCTCGATACACGGGATTACCCTGGAACAGTTCTTACCTCACTCTACTACGCCTATTCGCTGGATGCAGGCGATACATGGAGCGAAAATATTCCTTTATCCGATTTCTTCGATCCTCATTTAGGATGGCCGCAGCAGGACAAAATGGGTGATTACTTCGATATGTACTCAAATGAAACAGGTGCTCATCTTGCCTGGGCAAATACGTTTAACGGTGAGCAGGATGTGTATTACGGGCACATTACACCGCAATTTACAGGTACTGATGAATTAAAAAATAAAACATCAATTTCACTTTCTCAAAACTTCCCGAATCCTTTTAAAGATCAAACCAGTATTCGTTATTATTTAGCTGAGCAAAGTTTTGTTTCACTAAGTGTATTTGATATAACAGGTAGGGAAGTAGCCATACTAATTAATGAAATTCAGAATGCTGGAAATTACCAGGCAACTTTCAGTGCCACCAGACTGGAAAGTGGTGTTTATTATTATCAGCTCCAAGCCGGCGATGATATAGTAACCAGAAAGTTGATGATTTTGAAGTAGGATTTAGAGAGGGGATTTGTTTTTGCCAGAAGGTAGTGATGAGGTTAAATTGATTTATAAATTTAGATTGACGATTTACGAAGTACAAAGTTTGTATCCACACAAATTTTTGATTAAAGTCGCCATTTGTTAATCGATATTTTCTTTTTGTTATTCGTATATAGCCTGTTATTAGTTATTCCAAAATTTACACTTTATCAGTTCGTATCTTTACATGACAATTAAGTTCCGGGTGGAACAATAAAAATCGAACATGTGATTGCCCTTTTAACGGATATCGTTTTAACTAACATTTCTCACTTCAAATCTACACATTTTATCTGAAATTCTTGGCCATTAAATGTCAATTTTCTAAGAATGTTTATAGCTTCATCATTTTTGTTTTCCTGAATGAGCTTACATACAATATCAATTATGTACTTAAGTTTGTTAAGGAAATATTGTAAAAGCCTCATTCCATAAGTTATGATTTACCTGTTGTTTCTGTTTTTTTCAAGCACCTCATAAAACCTATGGTTTTCTGTGATGACAGATATGTTAAAATTGAATAATCAAGAAAGACCAACGCATCTGAAGCGATAATAGAATCCAAGTTGCTCATTTGTTCTTTTAAAGAATAGTCCTTTCCATTGTATGAATATTTATTGGTCCTTGGCATATTCTTTAACTGACCGGTATAAAACGATCGGATGTATAAATACCAAGTACAAGTTTTTGAAACCCCAAAACGCTCCTTCCTATTGTATGATCGTAAATATAGGAAGCACATTCTATGAGCTTACCTGATACTTCAGTAATGGTATCATCAAGTACAAAAAACTTCTCTGTCGCCGGATCGTTTTTCGACTCCATATTTTTATCAACCTGGCACGATAGGTTAAAGACAAATAAGTGCCAATTATAATCTTCATTTTCTAAAAACCGGTAAAAAACATTCTTGCTTACGGCTTCTTCAAATTGGTTGCGCACAAATAAAAATACTGTCGTAAGCATTAGGAATGGCACATGAAAAAGATCATATACAATTTTATCCACTGATATCCCACATCTTTTTTGTATATTTGCTTTGCGTAACAAACTATTTATTTTTAGTTCTTTGAATACTTTTACGATTGTTGAATCAAACATGAATAGTTCTTTCTTCATGTAAATATTTACATCGCTTTCAACGGGTAATAATTTTCTGCTTCCATTTTTGTCTGTGCTTTTAATGATTTAGATTGTCAACTAATTTACACATAAAATGGCAATTATGGAAGCTTTTTTAAACTGATTATTAAATATTTATTGTTGAATTTTCAAGTGAGAAATGTTAATAATTAAAGAATTAATGCTAGAAAACTGGTAAGTAATATTATCTTGACATTATTAATTTATTAAGGCAATGTATTTGCAAAATTAGCTATCTTTGTTCAGAATATATTAAATTTCAATAGATTAAAAAAATTGAACACTAAATCTACGAGAAAACTGCCTGATAACCTTCAAAATCTATTACATCAGATATTGCTCTATGCAAACAGCAATGTATTGAGGGCTGATTTCATGAAAAAGGTTGCAACAATACTTTTAGGTTTTTCTAAATGTGATACTATTGAGTTATGGATAAAAGAAGATGACAATCACACCAGAATTGAGATTACAAGAATCTCCAGAGACTCGTTCCTTTATGAAATTAAAGCAATTTTTGATAATGAGAAAGGCAAGATTATTAGTGTAAAAAATTTTGATTCGGAATTAGACATATTATGTGGTAAAATTTTCCAGGGTCATTGTTACCCAGCTTTGCCTTTTCTTACAAAACTTGGTGGTTTCTGGACTGGTAATACAGATATACCTTTCAATTTCAGTATTAAATCTGGAGTTAAATTACAAACAGATAAGATTAATATAAGTGGAGATTACAAATCGCTGGCATTGATTCCGCTTATCATTAGCAAAGATAATATTGGGCTATTACAATTAAAGAGTATTCAATATAATTTCTTTACTAAAGAAGAAATAATTCTTTATGAGGACATTTCCCCAATCCTTGGAATTGCATTGATGAACCAGCGTACTCAGGCAGCACTTCGCGAAAGAGTCAAGGAGCTTACATGCTTGTACGGTATTGCTAAAATTGCTGAGCAATTCGACAGTTCGCTTGATGAAATTCTTCAGGGCGTTGTTAAGCTGCTTCCTCCTGCCTGGCAATATCCAGAGATTACTTGTAGTAGGATCATTTTAGATGGTCGTTCTTTCCCATCACAAAATTTTCAGGAGTGTCATGATAAACAAACTGCAAATTTAGTAGTAGATGGTAAAAGACGAGGTTTAATAGAGGTGGCATATTTGGAGGAAAACCTAAAACTTGATGAAGGTCCATTTCTTAAGGAAGAACGAAACCTGATCAATACTATCGCAGAGCAGGTAGCACTCATCATTGAGCGAAAACAAGCCACTGAAGAACGATTAAAACTTCAGGAGCAACTGAGACATGCAGATCGTTTAGCAACAATAGGCCAACTAGCGGCAGGAGTGGCTCATGAAATAAATGAACCTTTAGGCAACATCCTTGGCTTTGCCCAACTGGCAAGTAAATATCCCCAATTACCCAAACAAACTAAACAGGATCTAAATAAGATAATAACAGTTTCTTTACAGGCACGGGAAATAATCAAAAAACTCATGTTATTCGCTCGGCAAAAACAGCCTGAAAAGAGTAAAATCAATATTAACAATGTGGTTGATGAAGGACTGTCTTTCCTTGAGTCACGTTGCGCTAAAGAAGGAATTGAACTTATTCGTATGCTCTCGCCTAACATTCCAGAGATTGTGGCCGATCCTTCACAACTAAGTCAGGTGTTGGTTAATCTGGTTATCAACGCATTGCAGGCGATGCCTGAAGGAGGAAGGTTGACAATTCGAACTGAAGCAAGCAAAAGTCATGTATCACTCATTATAGATGATACAGGCCTTGGTATGAGTGATGATGTGATGAAGCAGATCTTCATCCCGTTTTTTACAACGAAGGATGTTGGCTATGGAACTGGTATTGGATTATCAGTAGTTCATGGAATCATCATGACTCACAATGGCTCCATCAAAGTTGAAAGCGATCTTGGAGGCGGGACGCGATTTGAGATTCAACTACCAATAAATAATAATCAAAACATTCAGAAAAATAAAAATAATGGTCACTTCGACTGAAAAAAAACGTATATTAATTGTTGATGATGCATTAACCACTCTTGAAGTACTTCAGCGAAATCTGAAATCTAAGGGTTTCCAGATCTATACAGCTCAAAATGTGGCTAATGCGATTAAAATACTCGAATCCATTTCAATTGACCTAGTTATAACTGATTATAAGATGCCTAAGGTCAGTGGCCTCGACTTAATAAAACATGTTCGAGAAAATTTTAAAAATTCTGAAGTAATGATGATTACAGGTTATGCCTCTGTTGAAGGAGCAGTTAATGCAGTTAAAACCGGAGCGGAAGAGTATCTGGCAAAGCCATTTACTGATGAAGAACTTTTTTCTGCAGTTAGAAGGACACTTGATAAATTGAATTTACGTAGAGCCGGGCAAGAACAAATACAAAAAAAGCCTTCCGGGATGTATGGCCTTATAGGTGAGTCTGTAGCAATTCAAAAAATTTTCAGTGAAATAGTAAAGGCAGCTTCAATCTCTGCTACTGTACTAATAACAGGTGAAAGTGGTACAGGCAAAGAATTAGTAGCTAGAGCAATTCATTATTGTCATAAACTGGCTTCTACTCCCTTTGTACCTGTTAATTGTGGGGGGATTCCCGAGGGATTGCTAGAAAGTGAACTTTTTGGATATGTAAAGGGTGCTTTTACTGGTGCCACCGAAACAAGAGCGGGGTTTTTTCAAACAGCAGATGGCGGAACAATTTTTCTTGATGAAGTGAGTAATACAAGCCTCTCCATGCAAGCCAAATTGCTCAGAGTACTTCAGAATAAAGAAATTTGTATGGTTGGATCAAGCCGGCCTCAAAATGTAAATGTCAGAGTCATAGCAGCGACCAACAAGAACTTGCTTGGGTTAGTAAAGAAAGGAGATTTCCGTGAAGACTTGTATTACCGTCTTAATGTCATTACAATTGACATTCCTCCTTTAAGGGAGAGAAATGACGATATTTTACTTTTGACTCATAATTTTGTTGCGAAATTTGCTGATGAATTTAGCAAATCAATACCCCAGTTCTCTGATAATACCCTTAAAGTTCTCAAAAACTATTATTGGCCTGGAAATGTAAGAGAATTGGAAAATGTTATACAGCGTTTAGTGGCTATGACAGATAGTGAGGTGATCGAGGCAGCTGATTTACCTTCAATAATGCGTTTTTCTGCCTTTAGGAAAACTGGACTAAACAGAACACTGGCTGAAGTGGAAGCCGAACATATTAGCAATGTCTTAACTGCCATGGATGGGAATAAGACCAAGGCTGCAGAATTACTTGGAATTGACAGGAAGACGTTGAGAGAAAAGTTGAAACGATATTCTTTATCCGACAAACTATAAAACCTTTAAAAACTAAAGCATTATTTTGAGGGCAGCCACTTTACATTAGAATTTTTTTTAAATTTTAATCTCCTTAATAGCTGTTATTATTTGCTCTTACCTCAATAAAATTTCTCTTCAAAGCAAAATTAAATTCCACAGATTATTTTATCAATTTAAGAATTGATAATTAAACATGAGTTGGAACAATTTTACTCACTGGTTCAAATTTCCCTGATAACTCACAATATAAAATTATGTTTAGGCGCATCCTACCATAGAGAAAATAATATTTTTTATCTCTCTGATTTTATTAAGTTTTAATTAGTTAGCGATAATCAACTTAATACTAACCACCTAAATTTATATATTAATAAACTAGATGGTTTAAAAATTGCATTGCCTTATTGTGGAATTAATTTAATTGTAGATAAGTATAAAAAATGAGGAAACTATCATGACAGAAATTAAAGATAATTTGAAAAAAAAGTCCAAAGTAAAAATTGGCCTTTGTTCGACTTGTAATAATTCACCATCTTGTTTATTCTATCAAAGAAATGGAAGCCGTGTAGTGTGGTATTGTGAATTGTTTGATGATTATGTATCAATTCCGGAATTATTACCAAAAGCTGAAAAGAAAGTCGAATCTAAAACTGAAGAAACAAGCAAAAGCAAGTTTGAAGGGCTTTGCAAAAATTGCGAAAATCAAGATACTTGTACTTTCCCAAAACCAGTAGGTGGTATCTGGCATTGTGAAGAATACGAATAGTCTGATTGATGAAATCAGCTAAAATATAACAGGTGTTGTATATGTGAAAAAGGTGAAAATATGAGTTACATCATCGAAAAAATTGTCAAAAAGCACAATGGTGAGTTAGGAGGAGTTATTGCAATATTAGAAGAAATTCAATCGCAACATAGTTACCTTCCTGAAAGTGCATTAAAAACCGTAGCCTTGGAAACGGGGCGCTCCCTTGTTGAGATATATGGTGTTGCCACATTTTACAAATATTTCAGTTTAAAACCCAGGGGGGAGCATTTAATATCAGTATGTCTGGGTACCGCATGTCATGTGCGACAGGGTTCAGTAATTGCAAAGGAATTTGAAGATTTATTGGGAATCCATGCCGGAGAAACTACTTTAAATAAGGAATTTTCATTAGAGACTGTAAATTGTTTGGGAGCTTGTGCTCGGGGGCCTATAGTGGTTGTTGACGGACACTACTTCTCAAATGTTAAAAAAGCCCAGGTTTCACAAATAATAAAAAAAGCACGTGAGGGGCTCGATAGCACTGATGTTAAGGAAGATCAGCGAATTTTCGCGATCAAGCTGCGTTGTCCGTATTGCAATCATAGCTTATTGGACCCGAATTACCTCATTGATGACAATCCTACGGTTAGATTGACCATATCCTTCGGACGAAAGCATGGATGGCTTAGATTATCCTCTTTGTATGGAAGTTATAGCATTAAATCCGAGTATGAAATCCCAATTGATACGATAGTTGATTTCTTTTGCCCTCATTGTCATACCGAACTGGTTGGATCTTCATCATGTCCAACTTGTAATGCACCCATGGTTCCTATGGCCATTTATGGAGGAGGATTGATTCAAATATGTTCACGACGCGGATGCAAGAATCACATGATGGATCTGGTCAATAGTATTTGTATAAATTGCGAAAACAGGCATACTTGTAAATTCATTAAACCTGAAGGTGGTGTATGGTATTGTGAGGAGTATAAATAAAATATGGAAATACTTCTTATTTTTTTATACCGATTTCATAGATAATCATTAACGAGCATAAGGAAGGAAATAAATGACAAAGTTATCTTCTATTGAGGAACTAAAAGACTTATTTGAAATGGTCAGGGATGATGTGGATTATTCCAGGCTTCAAATAGTAATATGTGCTGGAACCGCATGCCAGGCGAGCGGAGCGAATGATATAATCCGGGTAGCAAAAAAATATATCTTACAAAATCAATTATTGGATAGTATTGCATTAAAAATTACGGGTTGTCATGGATTCTGTGAAATGGGGCCTTTCATTCTCACAAAGCCCCAGGGTGCTTTCTACCATAAGGTTTCGATTGATAATATCAGCAGGATAATCGATGCTGTTATTGCTGATGATTATGTTGAGGATTTGCTTTACAGAGATCCCAAAACGAATGTAAAGTACTACAAACAAGACGATATTCCTTTTTTCAAAAAACAACAACGCACAATATTTAGCAAAAACCAGGAGATTGACCCAATTCGCATCTATGACTATATTGCTAATAATGGATATGATGGTCTCTACAAAGTTTTTTCTGATTTATCCCCTGAACAGGTTCTTGAAGAGGTGAAAGTCTCAGGACTTCGTGGAAGAGGGGGCGCTGGATTTTATACCGGGCTGAAATGGGAAATGTTAGCCAAACAGTCATCTGATAATGGTAAATATATAGTCTGTAACGCCGATGAAGGTGATCCTGGCGCCTATATGGACAGAAGTCTTCTTGAGGGAAACCCTCATATTATCATTGAAGGAATGATCATTGGAGCATTTGCCACAGGTGCAAACGAAGGAGTGGTGTACGTCCGCAACGAATACCCTTTAGCCATTAAACATTTAATCATAGCTCTCAGGCAGGCCCGGGATATGGGACTGTTAGGTGATAATATCCTTGGTAGTGATTTTTCATTTGATATTCGAATAGTGAAGGGTGCCGGGGCTTTTGTATGCGGTGAGGAAACAGCCCTGATAAAGTCAATAGAAGGGAAAGTAGGTGAACCGCACCAACGGCCTCCTTATCCTGTTCAGAAAGGAATAGAAGGTAAACCAACGGTAATTAATAATGTAGAATCATTGGCAAACATTCCTTTCATCATTACTATGGGTGCATCTGAATATAAAAAGATAGGAACAGAAGGAAACTCAGGCACTAAAATCTTTAGTCTTGTTGGAAAGATAAAAAACACCGGCCTTATTGAAGTACCTATGGGTATCACTATCAAGGAAGTTGTATATGACATAGGAGGTGGCCCTGCTGGAAATGCAAAAATTAAGGCCGTCCAAACAGGCGGCCCTTCAGGCGGTTGTATTCCGGTTAACAAGTTTGATATAAAAATTGATTATGATAGTTTGGCAAAAGCCGGTTCTATCATGGGTTCAGGAGGTATGATCGTAATGGATGAAAATACCTGCATGATTGATATTGCCAAATATTTCATGAATTTTCTTAAAGCTGAATCCTGTGGAAAATGCTACACCTGTCGAAAAGGTACACAAAGAATGTATGAAATTCTTGATGATATCTCAAAAGGAAAGGGTACACTCGAGCATCTGAATTTGCTTGAGGAGCTTGCCTTGGTTGTGAAGGATAGCACAATGTGCGGCTTAGGACAGACAGCATCAAATCCTGTTCTCAGTACACTACATTATTTTCGTGAGGAGTATGAACGACATATTATTCAAAAAAGATGCGATGCTTATGTTTGTAAAGAGCTTGTTGGGGCACCATGCCAGTCAGCATGCCCAGTGGGAACGGAGGCCTGGCGTTACGTTGCGCACATAGCCCGGAACGAATATGAACTTGCCTACAATGCAATCCGTGAAGCTAATCCTTTTCCATCTGTATGTGCCCGGGTCTGTGATCATAAATGCGAAGAACACTGCCGTGCTGGAACAAGCGGAGGAGAGGCGATAGCAATAAGATCACTTAAACGGTTTATAACTGATCGAATTGATCCTTCAAGTTATAAGCCCCTTAGGACCCGTGGTATAAAAAAAACACCGGTAGCGGTTATAGGAGCAGGACCTGCAGGACTCACAACAGCCCACTATCTTTCTTTAAAAGGATATAAAGTTGCCATTTTTGAGGCTGAAGAAAAACCGGGTGGAATGCTGTTCTGTGCGATTCCTTCATACCGTCTGCCCAGGACAACCATCAATAAAGAGATAGCCTCTCTTTTAGATGAAAATATCACGCTGAAATGCAATACTGCACTTGGAAGAGATATAACGATTGACAAATTATTTCAGGAAGGCTATAAAGCTGTTTTGATAGCCATGGGGGCACATAAGAGCAAGCCTCTTGAACTTGAAAATGAGAATGCCAAGGGAGTATATCCCGCAATCGAATTCCTTAAAGCATTTAATCTGCGGGATGAACAACTTGCCAAAGGACGGGTTGGAGTGATAGGGGGAGGTAATTCCGCCATTGATGCTGCACGGACTGCCCTTCGTCAAAAGAATGTAGAAAGCGTTACCATCCTTTACCGACGGACACGAGAGGAAATGCCCGCTTTTACGGAAGAAATCGAAGCTGCTGACCAGGAGGGCATAAAAATTAAAACATTGGTGACACCAACAAAAATAATGATTATAAACGGAGTTTTTTCAGGTCTGGAGTGTATCAAAAATGAATTAGGAGATATCGATGCGAGTGGACGCCGCAGGCCTGTTCCACTTATGGGCTCTGAACATATAGTAGAACTTGATACATTAATTGTTGCTATTAGTGAAGACTCCGGAATTGATAGTATTGGGCCGGCACAGGCAAGTAAAATTGAAGTCACAAAATGGAATACCATAACAACTGATAAAAACACCTTACTTACAAGTCGGCCGGGTGTATTTGCTGCCGGTGATGCTGTAACAGGACCAAATACAGTTATCGATGCCATAGCTGCCGGTAAAAAAGCAGCTCAAATGATTGACCGCTATTTAAGTGGCGAGGAATTGGATCAACCTGCAGAACAAAAGCTGCCTCAGGTCTTTATTGAACCCGTTGAAGTTGATCTTGAAGATGTATTATTATCCAGACGATCTGAAACACCTAGGCTTGCTATAGAAAAGTGCAAAAATAACTTTACCGAAGTTGAGGTTGCCCTATCTGAAGAAGATGCCCTGCATGAAGCAATAAGATGTTTGCGATGCGACCTTGAATTCACACAACCCAAAGAAATTGAAGAAGAATTTATCGTAAAAGAAAGAGAACTAACATGATTACTGTAAATATCAACGGACTTGAAGTTAAAGTTGAAAAAGGAACAACACTGTTGGAAGCTGCCAGATTTTTAGGCTTTCCAATTCCAACACTATGTCATATGGATGGCCTTCACTCTTATGGCGCATGTCGCCTTTGTGTTGTGGAGATTGGAGAGGGTACAAAAGCCAGACTGGTTTCTTCATGTACTTATCCTGCTGAGGAAGGCCTTAAGGTAAGGACGGCATCTAGAAGGGTGATAAGGACACGAAAAATGATCATAGAACTTCTTTTGGCTTCATGTCCGCAATCAAAGACCATTCAGGATATTGCTGCTGCAAATGAAGTTAAGCAACAGCGGTTTAAACAGGAGTATGAAGATTGTATCCTTTGCGGATTATGTGTTCGCATGTGTGAAGAACAAATGATGGCAAAGGCAATCGGGTTTAGGGGAAGAGGTGAAAAAAGAAGTATAGGAACACCATTTGATGTTCAAGCAGAAGTCTGTCGTTTGTGTGGAGGATGCATGTATGTTTGTCCGGTCTGTATGTTAAGATGTACATACAATGAGCCTGAAAAAGCAATCTGTGGAGCTTGTACTAATCTTAGCCCACCTTGTGTTGATAAAGAACAGTATGCCGATATGATGTGTTACATGGAACCTTGCGTAGCCTGTGAAATAAATAAGAAATAATAATTTAAAAACCGAAAATAAAATTAATAGGAGGAAAAAAATGTCACAAATTCAATCAAGAATAAATTCATCTGCTGCAACCCTTACAAAAAACAGAACAGAAGATTCAATAACACCGGCCTCAGGAATGTGTGTAACTTGTGTTGACGGTTGCATAGGGATGTGTGAGATCGGTAAATCAGCATATCGTGGACACGAAGTGATTTACCCGCAACCATTTGGAGTCATAACTACAGCTTCTGAAAAAAAATATCCGGTTGACTATTCTGATTTTAACATTATGGGTACAGCAGTAGGCGCACATGGTATAGAGGCTGACAGCGACAAAGCGATCTTCCCAAATGCAAACCTTGAAGTTAATTTTGGTCATGATAAAGGCCTCAAATTTCACTATCCATGGCTCATTCCCGGTATAGGCTCAACAAATATAGCTAAGAATAACTGGGAAGGTTTGGCTATAGGATCAGCAATTGCAGGTACCGGACTTACCATCGGTGAAAATGTAGTAGGAATGGATCCTGAGGCAGTTATCAAAAATGGACATATAATTGATACAGTGGATCTGAAACGACGTGTCAGACTTTATAAAGATCATCAACGCAATGGCTATGGTGCTATTATTGTCCAGGCTAATATTGAAGATACACGATTAGGTGTTCAGGAATATGCAATTGAAAAACTTGGAGTAGAGGTGGTTGAGCTTAAGTGGGGGCAGGGTGCTAAAGACATAGGTGGTGAAGTGAAAATAAAAAACCTTGAAAAAGCACAATTATTATACAAACGTGGCTATGTCGTTCTTCCGAACCCTAATGATCCTGATGTTATTAAAGCATTTGAGCGTGGGGCATTCAAGGAATTTGAGCGGCATTCCCGTGTTGGAATGGTTACCGAAGAATCTTTCGCAAAAAGGGTAGAAGAATTGCGCAAAGCAGGTGCGAAATATATTTTCCTTAAAACAGGAGCTTACCGTCCGGCTGACCTGGCACGTGCAATTGCATACGCATCGAAATATGAACTTGATAATCTTACTGTTGATGCTGCGGGTGGAGGAACGGGCATGAGCCCATGGAGAATGATGAATGAATGGGGTGTTCCACCAGTTGAGCTTCATTCCATGTTGTACAATTATGCAGATATTCTTGCGAAGAAAAAGAAATATATTCCTTCTTTAGCTGTTGCCGGTGGATTTACTTTTGAGGATCAGATTTTTAAAGGGCTTGCAATGGGTGCCCCATATGTAAAAATGATAGGAATGGCCCGGGGCCCGATCGCAGCAGCAATGGTAGGTAAAACAATTGGGCGTGCAATTGATGAAAATCAACTGCCCGTGTACGTTGAACGTTTTGGTAGTAAAATCGACGAAATTTTTGTTACGGCAAATGAATTGCGTAAGGAATTAGGAAATGAAGCCTTCGAAAAATTACCTTCGGGAGCAATTGGATTGTACACTTACTATGAACGCTTGGCTCAGGGCTTACGGCAGCTTATGAGTGGTTCCCGTAAATTTGCTCTTGAGTTTATCTCTCGTGATGATATTGGAGCTTTGACTCAGGATGCAGCCAGAATCAGCGGCATTCAATATTTGATGGATATGGACAGTGCTGAAGTTGATGAAATCCTTAACATATAGATACTTATAATATATTATATTGTTCCGACATCTTATACATTGTATTGTATTTTATCAGTTTGTATAAATTAATTGTTTTAAAATATGAAAATAGCAATTACCACTGATGATTGGGAAACTATATCCGCTCAATTTATTAGTACTAAAGGGTTTGCAATTTTTAAGGTTGAAGGCACTATTATAAAAAGTATGGAATATCGTACAAGTAATATTACTACTCATGAAAGAAGGATAAATAGTGGTTTACAGAGATTCAACAGATATGCAGTAATTCAAAATATACTCAAGGATTGTGACGTAGTAATCACTTATGTATTGGAAGAACAAATCATTAAAGATCTAAAAAAGATTGATATTAATGTTTATCAAACAGAGGAAACAAATGTGAAAAACGCCCTTGACTTATTTCTTAGTAATAATCTTACCAATAAACCAGAGAAAGGTTTTAACCATAACCATTAAAAATAATCACTATTTATACTATTCCTTATATTGATAAAAATGAGGCCATAGATGTGTTGCAGTTCAGCTAAAGTTGAAAGACCATTTGGTTATTTGATAATTATTTTTGATAAGCAAAAAAAGATATCCAGATGGATGGTGATTCCGGGTATCATTACTGTGTTGGCTTTTACCTCATTCCTTTATCTGCCTAAAATTCTTGAACCAGGAGTGGGCGTAACCTTGTCTATCCGTGCTGTCCGTCCTGCAATTTGGCTTAATCCCTCCCTGGAATGGTTAGTTTTCTTTACGGTTCTTGCATGGATTTTAAGTATTTCCACAGTGCTGGTAAAAAAAACAATTTAGAAAACAAATACCTAACAAGTGAAAGGGAAAATAAGAATGGGTGTATACAATTATTTGCGAATGGGAATATAGGTTGTTGCCAGAATTGAAATCCTTTGTTATTCTTATTTTAATTTAAAAAAAGTAAAATTACTCATTTTCCGGTTAAAAAGTCTCTATTTTTTTTTAATGGATTTGGCACCCGTACGGGCGCCAGAGGGGGCATCAGGTATTTTGAGGGAGTTTATTAAAAACAGGATTATCCCGATGGTAAGTATTTCTTATGTGTAACAGACGATAAAAATGGAGATTTTCAAGGAAGGGTAACCGATTACCTTAAGCAACATCCTATTGATAAAGATACATTGTGTTACCTTTGCGGCAATGTTAATATGATTTATGATGCGTTTGATATTTTGAAAGAACAAGGACTTCCTTCGGGAAGTTGATTTGCAGAAGAATATTTTTAAAGTCAAAATACCAAATAAAAAATATTATGAAATGGTGAACATGATCAAATCAAAACTTCCTGAACTGATAAACCTTTGCATGGAAAAGAACATCCCGTTTGTCAGTTTCAGGTTACCGGGCGGCAATAGTATACAAACATGGATTCAGTTGTCAGGGAAGATAATATTTGTTGACAGCATTCTTGAAATTATTAATAAAAAAGGATTTGTATATGCTCCGTTTCACCGAAACACAAATTTCCCTGTTGTTTTTTTTGAACCCGAAATAATTATTAAAGATGATAAGATTGAGGGGGCTTTTCTTGAAGAAATAATTAAAAAGAAACCTCTGTCCGCGGAATTAAATGTTACTGATATTGCAGAAACAAATCAAGCCGATTACATTAAGCAAGCCCAAAAATTTATTAACTCTTTTAACACCTCTTTCAGAAAAGCTGTTTTATCAAGAATTCATTTCGCAGAGAAAAAAGACTTTGATGCCGGGAAATTTTTTATAAACCTGCAAAAAACTTATCCTCATGCACTCTGCCATTTGATCAATATTCCCGGAGCGGGGACGTGGGCGGGAGCCTCTCCCGAAATGCTGATAAGCATTGACCCTAAAACCGTACAAACAGTCTCATTAGCAGGAACACAACAAAATAACGGCCGTAACAAGCCTGTTATTTGGCAGGAAAAGGAAATAGAGGAACAGCAAATCGTTTCGGATTATATTGAAAGTCTGCTTAAAAATTTTAGAATCAATTCGTACGTAAAAGAAGAAACGCAGACGGTTGAAGCAGGGAATACCTTGCACCTTGCAACGAGATATCGTTTAAAAACTTCAGAACTAAAAAACAGAACAGGCGACTTTATCGAAGAGCTGCATCCTACTCCGGCTGTTTGCGGAGTTCCTAAAGAAAAAGCACTCGATATGATATTTAATACAGAAAACCATAACCGTGAATATTATGCCGGGTTTCTTGGCACACTTAACATGAACAACCGAACCGAGCTTTTTGTAAATCTACGTTGTATGAAAATTCTGCCAAATAAACTGGCTTTATATGCTGGTGGCGGACTAACTAAAAAATCAGTTCCGGAATACGAATGGGAAGAAACGGTATTAAAGGCGCAGACGCTTTTGAATCTGTTAAATTAATCAATTCTTTTTTTCGTTTGGATTTAATTCAGGTTCGGAAGGGAAAATGATTTCTGTTTGGGATTTATAATAAAATGCTTCTTATCATTTCAAAATATTCCCGACCTTTGCCCCCATAAGATTGTCTATTGATTATTGTTGATTGATAATTGCTACAAATCAATAATCGATAGTCAATAAACAATAATCAATTGCATGACTTCTGACAAAAAGGGAATAGCATTATTAACAGAAATCTTTGTTAAGAAAGGATTAAAACAAATTGTTATTTCTCCCGGCTCACGTAACGCACCCATTATTATTTCTTTTGCTCAACATCCGAAAATCAAAGCCATCAGCATTGTTGATGAACGAAGTGCCGCATTTTTTGCCCTGGGAATGGCTCAACAAACAAAACAAACAGTTGCAATCGCCTGTACTTCCGGAACGGCTGCTCTGAACTATGCACCCGCCATTGCAGAAGCGTATTATCAGAAAGTACCATTATTGGTTTTAACTGCTGATCGCCCTGAAGAACTCATCGATCAGGGAGATGGACAGGCCATCCGGCAGAAAAATGTTTATGCAAATTATATTATAAAGAGTTTTGAATTACCGCAGGAAATAAGCAATGAAGCTGATTTTAATTTTGCCGAAAAAATTATTAACGAAGCCATTAATCTGACTCAATATCCTGATTTTGGACCGGTTCATATTAATATTCCTTTTAACGAACCTTTATATAATCAGGTTGAAAAGCATTCATTCGAAGCAAATATTTTTGAACCCGTTATTAAACCCAAATCTATCCCCGAAGAAAAAATTAAGGAATTTGCCGAACGTTGGAATGGATATGAAAAAAAACTCCTGATCGCCGGAATGATGGACACAAATACCCGGCTTGAGGAAATATTGAACAAAATAGCTGACGACCCGTCAGTAGTATTATTAACTGAAACTATTTCCAATTTAAAAAATAGTTGTACTTGCCCTTGCATCGATAGAGTTGTTTCTACAATACTTCCGGAAGAAATTGAAAATTTCAGACCTGTATTGCTTGTAACTTTTGGCGGACAGGTGATATCAAAAATGGTAAAAGCTTTTATTCGTAAAAATAAGCCGCTGGAACATTGGCATATTGATCCGATAGATTTTCAAATGGATACTTATCAATGTCTTACATCTGGTATTCCTGTAAAACCGACAAGTTTTTTTAGTCAAATTTTACCTCTTGTTAAGCCAAAGAAAAGCAAGTTTAATTTTAATTGGATTGAACGGGATAAACGTTCAGAAAACAGATATGCACAGTTTTTAAGCAAATGTGAATTTTCCGATCTGAAAGTATTTGAAACTATTTTAAAAGCCATTCCCAAAGGAAGTAATTTACAAATGGGAAACAGCACACCGGTCAGGTATGTTCAGCTTTTCAAACCTTTTCAAAAACTGACTTATAACTCAAACCGCGGAACCAGCGGAATCGACGGAACTGTTTCCACGGCTGCCGGAGCTGCTTATGTTTCTAAAAAGCCAACGACCATCATCACAGGTGATCTTGGATTTTTCTACGATTCAAATGCTTTGATGAATAACTATCTGAGTGAGAATTTAAGAATCATAATAATAAATAATTCAGGCGGTGGTATTTTCAGGTTTATCCCTGGTCCGGGAGAAACCGATCAATTAGAAGAATTTTTTGAAACCAAACACGACTGGAAAGCCGAATTCATCGCAAAAAATTTTAACATTCATTATTATTCGGCAAACCATCTTAACTCTTTAAATACATCACTTGAAAAATTTTATAAACTACAGCCAAACAATAAACCTGCAATTCTTGAAGTTTTTACTCCGAATGAAAAAAATGCAGTAACTTTGAAGGAATATTTTAAATATTTAAAATTTTAAGTCATGATCCATACTGAAAAATTAACTAATTTACAGCAGGAACTACTAAAAGTATTTAGTTATAGTTTAAGTGAAAAACAATTAATAGAAATAAAAGAACTTCTTTCAAATTATTTCGCAGAAAAGGCAACTAACGAAATGGACAAATTATGGGAAAAGAATAAATGGAATGATCAAACTATGGAAGACTGGTCAAAGGAACATTTGCGGACTACTTATTCTGAAAATAAATGAAAATAGTTTTAGATACAAATGCCTTGCTTATTTCCATTCCAAAAAAATCAAAATTCCGTTTGATTTTTGATGCTTTAATAAACAAAACATACACACTTATTATAAGCAATGAAATACTAACGGAGTATTTTGAAATAATTGATCAAAAAGCAAATTATACTGTTGCTTCAAATATTATTGAAATGTTACTATCCCTCGAAAATGTAGAAAAAAAAGAAGTATATTATAAATGGGATTTAATACAAATTGATAAAGATGATAATAAATTTATTGATTGTGCTATTGCAGGAAATGCTGATTTTATTGTTTCGAATGACCATCATTTTAATGTATTAAGAAAAATAAGTTTTCCCTCTATATCTGTTATTAGCATTAACGAATTTTTAGATATTTTAAAAAATGAGATCCAAGCCTAACTGGAAATCCTTAAAACAATACGAAGATATTTTATTTGAATTTTGGGAAGGAATTGCAAAGATAACTATTAACCGTCCTGAAGTTCACAATGCTTTTCGTCCGACAACTGTTAACGAAATTGGAGAGGCATTTAAAATATGTCGGGAAAATCAGGATATTTATGTTGTTATTCTGACAGGCGCCGGCGATAAGGCATTTTGCAGCGGAGGCGACCAGAATTATAAAAGCGAAGGCGGATATTTAGACAAAGATGGCGTTCCGAGATTAAATGTATTAGATGTACAAAAACAAATACGCTCTTTACCTAAGCCGGTTATTGCTATGGTAAATGGATATGCAATTGGCGGCGGGCATGTGTTGCATGTAATGTGTGATCTGACCATTGCTTCTGATAAAGCAAGGTTTGGGCAAACCGGACCAAAAGTTGGCAGTTTTGATGCCGGGTTTGGATCGTCATATCTCGCCAGGCATGTAGGGCAAAAGAAAGCCCGCGAAATCTGGTTCCTGAACCTGCAATACACTGCCGAAGAAGCTGAAAAAATGGGAATGGTAAATAAAATTGTTCCGTTGGATCAACTGGAAGACACAACTATTGAGTGGTGTCAGATTATAATGAAGCGAAGCCCCATGGCGTTGCGAATGATTAAAATGGGTTTAAACGCTGAACTGGATGGACAGGCAGGTATTCAGGAATTGGCAGGTAATGCAACTCTTCTGTATTACATGACGGACGAAGCACAGGAAGGGAAAAAAGCATTCCTTGAAAAGCGTGATCCGGATTTTAAAAAGTTCCCGAAATTTCCGTAATTTGCAAAAATAAATGAAACTTAAACTCTGGATACAAGCATTTCGATTGCGAACTTTACCACTATCGCTTTCAAGCATAGCACTCGGATGTTTTATTGCTTTTTACGATGGCGCTTTTAACTGGAAAGTATGTGTTCTTGCCTCTTTAACTACATTATTTCTCCAAATTCTTTCAAACCTTGCAAATGATTATGGAGACTCGAAATACGGTGTTGACAATATCCAAAGAAAAGGCCCGGAAAGGGCTGTGCAGAGTGGGGTTATCACTCCAATAAAAATGAAACGGGTGGTTATACTTTTTATGGTTCTTTCACTTGTGAGTGGTTTGTGGTTGATATATGAGGGAACTAAAGGAATACCAATGACTACCGGATTAATTTTCGTAGCACTTGGACTTGGTGCCATTGTTGCGGCTGTAAAATATACTATTGGAAAACATCCTTATGGCTATTCAGGTTTCGGCGATCTTTTTGTATTCCTTTTCTTCGGGTTAACCGGTGTAATTGGAACTTATTACCTGAACACACACATCCTGAAATGGGAACTTTTACTTCCGGCTTCTGCTATGGGCTTTTTGAGCGCCGGTGTTCTAAATCTCAACAATATGCGCGACAGGGAAAATGACCAAATATCAGGAAAGCACACTTTGGTGGTAAAAATGGGTATTGAGAAAGCCAAATGGTATCATTTGTTCCTTTTATTAAGCTCTATCATTACAGGTCTTACTTATATGCTTATTAATTATCATTCTCCTTTCCAGATGTTATTTTTGCTTACAATACCAATGCTTTGGATAAATGTTGCAGTCGTGTTTAAAAACACGATTCCGGAAGAACTGGATCCGTATCTCAAAAAACTGGCGATTGCCAGCTTGTTGTTTTCTTTGAGTTTTGGGATTGGGTTGGTTATTTGAAATTAGGCAGACAAATTCAAATTATTCTGAACGCATTTTATTTAAATCACCTTCCCACTTCAGCTTTCCTCGTAATTTTTTAATTGAATCTTGTTTTTTTATAATTTTATCAAAAAATTTATGCTCCGATCCAATTGGAAAAAATACACACTCAAATTCAAACGCCCTGCCGGCACATCCCGTGGTAAGCTTACAACAAAGGATTCATGGTTTATTTTTATATACGATGATTCTGACCCGCAAATTGTCGGAATTGGTGAATGTAGTTTATTGAAAGACCTTAGCATTGACGACAGGGAAGATTATGAGGAAAAGATTGAAGAAGTTTGTGAGAATATAAATAATTACTCGTTTTATCTTGATACAGGTCTTTTGGAATTTCCTTCTATCCGGTTTGGACTTGAGATGGCTTTGATGGATTTGGGGTTAATAGGTAATAGGGTATATAAGGGAAATAAGGGGAATAAGGGAAATAAGGGAAATAGGGGAGAACGGATTTTGTTTCCATCTGATTTTACGGATGGTAAGGATTCGATTGAAATTAACGGGCTGGTATGGATGGGAAGTTTTGATTTTATGCGGCAGCAAATAATTGATAAAATTGAATCGGGATTTAAATGTATTAAGCTAAAAATCGGTGCAATTGACTTTACTGAGGAATTAAGCCTGATTAAATCCATTCGAAATAAATTTTCTGCAAAGGATATTGAAATCAGGGTGGATGCAAACGGCGCTTTCCCGGTAGATGAAGCATTGGAAAAACTAAAACTTCTTTCAGAATTTAACCTGCATTCCATTGAGCAACCCATCCGGCATGGACAATGGGAACAAATGGCTGAACTTTGCGAAAAATCACCTTTACATATTGCCCTGGATGAGGAATTAATAGGAATAGTTAATATCAAAGAAAAAAAGAAACTTCTGAAAATCATCCGTCCGCAATACATAATTATAAAACCCAGTCTTGTCGGAGGGTTTAAAGCATCAGAAGAATGGATCGACATGGCAAAAAAAAATAATATCGGTTGGTGGGTTACTTCTGCTTTGGAATCTAATATTGGCTTAAATGCCATTGCCCAATGGACATATACTTTGGGAAATAAAATGCCGCAGGGATTGGGAACAGGGCAGCTTTATTCGAATAACATTGATTCGGGTCTGTATATCGAAAATGGCAAACTACTATATAATCCTGATAAAAACCGGAATCAGAAATAAAACATTAAACCTGCGCTTGGCATGATGGGAAGCTGATAAACCGTTTCATAGGTAATTCTATCCCTGTAGAAAATATTTTCTCTGTTATAAACATTAGTAATACTTACATTAGCTTCCAATTTTGTATATCTGCCAAGTGTAAATGTCTTTTTCACTCCGATATCTAACCGGTGATATGTGGGCAGCCTGCCGGTATTTAAGTCGGCATAAATAATCCCGAAATCAGAGTTAACAACAGTATAGTCAGTGTAAATACCCCCCATAAATGTATTAAGCTGATAAAATCCCTGGGTTAAAGTAAAGGGGAATCCCGAACCGAAATTCCAACGGGCATTGAACTCCCAGTCATATTTATCCCCGAAAATATATGAGGCTACCAGATTTATATTATGTCGCCTGTCGTAATGCGGATTATATTCCTTTAATCCGCCGATGATGTCTTCATATTTTCTTGTAACATAACCCAATGAATATACTGCCCAGAAATAAATCCGTTTATAGTCATATTTAAGTGTAAAATCGACCCCTGTGGCATAGCCTTTCTCAATAATAAAATCTTTGGTTATAAGATCCGACTCATCAGGATGTTTATTTTCGTCAAATAATTTATTACGGTTTAGATTGGTTAGCTGCGAAAAATTCTTATAATAACCCTCTAAATTAATAGTTACATTCTGAGCAACATCATATTCAAATCCAAGAATTGCATGTTCTGATTTTTGCAATTTATGATTTACAGGCTTTCCGTCGAATTCATCAGGAAGGTTATCAGGTCCGGAAAGGAATCCGTAAAAAAGATTAACAATATCCCTGTCGGAATGAGCGCTTATGAGATTTTGCGAATAAAAGCCACCGGCAAATTTCACCCTGAAAACATCAGTGGCATTATACTTCATTGCCAAACGCGGTTCTAATGAAAGATTCGACAAAGAAGCGTACCATTGTAATCTGAAACCGGGTTCTATCAGCCATTTACCTGCTGTTTTTTTGTATTTAATATAAACTCCTAATTCGGTCGTATTTTCTTCCTGTGAAATTTTTAAACCTATTGTGTTATAGAAAATATAATCGGTTTTAAAACCAAGTATTTCAATCCCGTATTTTATCTCATCTTTTCCAATAAAATAAGTAAAATCAAAACCCATATTAAATCCGTTGATAGAACTTGTACGTGAGGGATTTGCCTCCTCCTCCAAAGCTATTTTATACTGAGAATAGGCAACATGACCTTCAATCAGAACCGATGAACTGCCCGGAATGATAAGGAAATTTGTACCGCCTCCAAACGACTCCCAATGATAATCGGAAAGAGCCTTGTAATTATTAACCCTGTCGTTGAAACTGAAACCGAAAAAATTTACCTTGCTGCCATTATCACCCATCAGTGATATTTTACCATACAGGTCGGTATAGTTAAAAGGCAATCCGTTTTCGTCAACATATTCATAAAATATTTTAGAACTTTGCTCAAGGTAAGAATTCTTAGCCGTAAAAATAAATGATGAGCTTCCTCCCCCGCCTTCTTTTTGCTTTTTAATCGGACCTTCAATCATCAGGTTAGCGCCAAAGGTGCTGGCTCCAACTTTGCCTGCTATCCTCGATTTGTTTCCATCACGTGTAGTAATGTCCATTACCGAAGAAACCCTGCCACCAAATTCGGCTCCAAAACCACCTGTATAAATATCAGCATTACGGAGAATATCAGTATCGAAGACCGAAAATAATCCTATAGAATGAAAAGGGTTATAAATGATCATGCCATCTAACAATACCTTATTTTGTATGGGCGAACCTCCTCGGATATAAAGCTGCCCTCCCTGGTCGCCGGTGAAAATAACGCCCGGAAGCACCTGTAAATACTGGGCAAGGTCGGGCTGCCCCCCAATGGCAGGTACCTGCTTAATTTGTTTTGGGGTTATCTTTACAAGAGATGTTCGCGTTTCAGTCCTGGCTTCTTCACGTTCGGCTGATACCTGTATTTGTTCCAGCATATATGCTCCTTTTTCAAGGTAAAGCTTTTTTGTGATAATTTCGTCAGCTCTTACGTTTGCTTCCATCTGCAATGTATCAAAACCGAGATAGGTAACCATTAAGGTGAATTTCCCGGGTGGAATTTGGGAAATGGCAAAATATCCGTTTACATCAGTTGCAGAACCATAAGAAGTCTTATACAAATAAACATTGGTAAAAATTACCGGTTCTCCGGTTTCCTTTTCATACACAAATCCCCTGATTGTTCCATACTGCGATTTAACTGCCTGCGGAAATAATATAAGCGAAAGATAAAATAGTATAAAAAGAAAAATATAATTTTTAAAATTCATAAACGCCCAATTAAAAAATATCAACTATACCACTGAATTTTGAAGAAACGGCAAAGTAATAAAAAAAATAAACATGACTTGCGGAATATTTATTTTCCGGATGATACAAATCAGTTTACGGCAGGTATGAATCAGTTAACGGTATAATTTTATTAATAGAAGCAAGAACCAGGAATCTGCTGCTTTTTCGGATTAGCATTCGCACTATGCCTGCGCTTAAATCCGAAAGAGCGGAGGAACAACCTTATTTAAAAATGTCGGTTCATTACAATAATGCGTACTTTTGAAATAAAAAACCAGAAAAGATGTCAACAAGTTTATTGTACCATGGATTTGGATTAACAGATCAGGAATATTTTAAACTGAAAATTTATAACCTGCACTATGACAGGTACGCATTATTGTAATGAACCAAACTTATTCCTTATCAACATGTCCTCCACAGGAATCATATTCAACATACAGCGTTTTTCGGTAAACGACGGACCTGGCATAAGAACCACTGTTTTTATGAAAGGGTGTCCGTTGGGCTGCCGCTGGTGTCATAATCCGGAAAGCAGAAGTTTTGGTATTGAAAAAATAAGCGGACAGGCTGTTGGGAAAGAATATTTAATTGATGAGTTGCTTGAAGAAATAGAAAAAGACAGGATATTTTATGATGAATCCGGAGGTGGAGTTACATTTTCAGGAGGTGAACCACTGTCGCAGCCAGAATTCTTAAAAGGCATAATAAAAAAATGCAAAAATGCCGGAATTCATTGTGCCATTGACACAGCAGGCTATGCTAAAAAAGAAATATTCAAAGAATTGATCGGAATAACAGATTTGTTTTTATATGATATAAAACTGATTGATCCGGTTCAACATCTGAAATATACTGATGTTTCGAATCATGAAATTCTGGAAAACTTAGATTACCTCGTTAAAAATAAAGTTAAAATAATTGTTCGTTTACCGCTTATTCCGGAAATTACGGCAATAGATAAAAACATTGAACAAATCAGGGATTTTCTTAAAAAATACAAAAAAACGCCTGAAATTAACCTTCTGCCATATCATCGGATTGCAGAAAATAAATATATAAAATATGGGTTTAAATATATGATGATAAACAAGAAAGAACTTGATAATGCCGAAATAAAGCATTTTCAGGAAATTTTTATAAACTCAGGATTTAATGTAAATATTGAAGGAAATTGAATCGAATAGATTTAACCAATTCAACAGATTCAACACTTTTCCTATGAACAAAAGAATAAGCAAACTAAGAAAACAAAGCACAGGCATCAAACCTTCCATTTCTGTTGAAAGAGCACAATTGGTGACTGAATTTTACAAAAGTGAAAAAGCGCAAAAGGCGAGTGTTCCAGTTAAAAGGGCTTTGACATTCAAATACATTCTTGAAAATAAACAGATTTGTATTAACAAAGGAGAATTGATCGTTGGGGAACGCGGACCTGCACCACAGGCAACTCCGACATACCCCGAGATTTGCCTTCACTCATTAGATGACCTGGATATCCTTGATACACGTAAAAAAATCCCCTTTTCGTCAGATGAAAAAACCAAAAACATTTTTAAAGAAAAAATAATTCCTTTTTGGAAGGGCAAAACAATAAGGGATAAAATATTTAATGAACTCCCGCAGGAATGGATTGAAGCTTATGAAGCAGGTGTGTTTACCGAGTTTATGGAACAACGGCCTCCCGGACATACAGTACTTGGAGATAAAATTTATAAAAAAGGATTCATTGAAATAATTGAAGATATAAGGTATAAAATGAAAACCCTTGATTTCTGCAACGACCCGGAAGCTTTCAATAAAAAAGAAGAACTGAAAGCAATGGAGATCGCAGCAGAAGCATTGATCCTTTTTGCAAAAAGACATTCAGAAGCACTTGAAAAACTTGCAGAAGAAGAAAATGAAACATCTGAAATTGAAGAACTCAGACAAATGGCAGCAATATGCAAACATGTTCCGGCGAATGCCCCCCGGACATTTCGGGAAGCATTACAGTATTATTGGTTTGTGCATATTGGCGTTATCACTGAAGTTAATCCGTGGGATTCATTTAACCCGGGCAGGCTCGATCAACATTTATTTCCATTTTATCAAAAAGAAATAAAAGAAGGTACATTAACAAAAGAAAAAGCAAAAGAAATACTTCAATCATTATGGATTAAATTTAATAATCACCCTGCACCACCAAAAATCGGAATAACAGCAAAAGAGAGTAATACTTATACGGATTTTACACTAATCAACCTCGGCGGGGTTAAAGCGGATGGTTCTGACGGAGTGAACGAATTAACATACCTTCTTTTTGATGTGATTGAGGAAATGAGGCTATTGCAGCCTGGTTCAATGATACAGGTTAGTAAAAAGAATCCTGACCGGTTTATTAAAAGGGCATTAAAAATTATCAGGACGGGTTACGGGCAACCTTCCGTATTCAATACCGATGCCATTATCCAGGAATTATTACAACAGGGAAAATCCGTTGAAGATGCGCGTATGGGTGGCGCGAGCGGATGTGTGGAAGCAGGGGCTTTCGGTCGCGAGGCATATATTTTGACCGGCTATTTTAACATGTCAAAAGTACTTGAAATTACGTTGAACAATGGCCTTGATCCACGAACCGGAAAAAAGATCGGACTAAAAACAGGTGATCCTTCAAACTTTCAATTATTTGGTGATTTGATGTTTGCTTTTGAAAAGCAAATGAATCATTTTATTAATATTAAGATCAGGGGAAATAATATCATCGACAGGATTTACTCGAAAAACATGCCTGTTCCATTTTTATCACTTCTCATAGACGACTGTATAAAAAATGGCAAGGACTATAACAATGGTGGTGCAAGATATAATACGAGCTACATTCAGGGAGTGGGGCTTGGAAGCATCACAGATGAATTGACCTCTCTAAAATATCATGTTTTTGAAAAAAAGACAATTTTAATGGATGGTATGCTGGCAGCTCTCCTTAACAACTTTAATGATTACGAGGAATTCAGGAAAGTGCTTATTAATGAAACACCAAAGTATGGAAATGATGATGATTATGCTGACGATATCATGAAACAGGTTTTTGAAATTTACTACAATGCTATCAACGGTAAACCAACAGCGAGAGGTGGCCATCACAGGATAAATCTTTTACCAACTACCTGCCATGTGTATTTTGGTAGTGTAATAGGGGCTATGCCCGACGGCAGAAAAGCCCGTTTGCCATTATCCGAAGGTATTTCCCCTGTACAGGGAGCTGACCGAAATGGGCCAACGGCTGTTATTAAGTCTGCTTCTAAAATTGATCATATAAGAACCGGTGGAACGCTTTTGAATCAAAAATTCGCCCCATCTTTTTTTGATACAGAGCAAGGAATTGAAAACGTGATGCACCTTATCAGAAGTTATTTTAAACTCGACGGACATCATATTCAATTTAATGTTGTTACAGCCGGAACCTTAAAAAAAGCAAAAAAGAACCCTGAAAAATACAGAGACCTGATTGTGCGGGTTGCAGGATACAGCGATTACTTTGTTGACCTGACAGATGAGTTGCAGGACGAGATAATCAGACGAACAGAACACAGGGAAGGTTGAAATGAAGATATTCGTGGATAACAAATATGAGTTCAGTCTAAAAAGCTCTTTTTTCGCCACTAAAGCCTGCCCGACTAAAATTTAAAAATGGGGTACTTCCGTAAGATTTCCCCCGATGTTGTAATTTTGTTTTGTCTAAAAAAAGTTACAACATGAACAAAAATACAGAAATAAAATTTGTCGGACAGCCGATTTTTAAACAAATAAATAACAATCTAGCCATTCAGCCACTTGACTTTGACACGATTTTATAATTGAAGTCCTGTATCCCTTGATATCATTGATTTGATTTTTCATTTTGGTAAAAATGTAGAGCGAATACAGGCTTGTGTACTAACATTTCCCCCTGTATCTTTGCCCTCGTATGGC